>CP065955.1:2185000-2235000 GCA_016126655.1 Aerococcaceae bacterium zg-1292
ACGTCGACAACATACTGCACGGCAGTTTTTACTCTTTTTCATTCATCTGCACATCTCGCTATAAAACTTTAACACCTGTTAAAGATGCCCTCGGTATCCCAACAGGTGTTTTAAACTTTTTATTACTCTACGTCAAAAAGTGTCTCTTTTACTTCATCTGCTGATTCCGGCGCAGGACCACCAATATTATAGTGAGTTCTGACTTTAGCAAATATTTCTTTATATAACTCATCATTTGCTTCTAAAAATTCTTTTGCCGTTTCACGCCCTTGTCCTAAACGTGTATCACCATACGAGTACCATGACCCAGCTTTTTTAACAATATTAGCTTCCGCTGCTAAATCTAGCATTTCACCTAATTGTGAAATACCTTTACCATACATAATATCAACGATGACTTCTTTAAATGGTGGTGCAACTTTATTTTTTACAATTTTAATTTTAGCACGGTTCCCTATCATCTCTGAACCATCTTTAATAATTTCAGAGCGGCGCACTTCCATACGAATGGTTGAATAGAATTTTAACGCTCTTCCTCCGGGCGTTACTTCTGGGTTACCATACATTACACCAACTTTTTCACGCAATTGGTTGATAAAGAAGCAAATGGTTTTAGTTTTATTAATCGTACCTGAGAGTTTACGTAATGCTTGTGACATCAATCGTGCTTGCAGACCAACGTGAGCGTCACCCATCTCTCCTTCAATCTCAGCACGCGGCACTAAGGCAGCAACCGAGTCGATAACAATAATATCGATAGCACCCGTACCAACTAATGCATCCGCAATGGCTAAACCTTGTTCTCCTGTATCCGGTTGCGATAAAAGTAATTCATCAATATTTACACCTAAGTTTGTTGCATACGCTGGATCTAACGCATGCTCAGCATCGATAAATGCTGCTGTTCCGCCTTGTTTTTGCACTTCTGCAATCGCATGTAAGGCTACCGTTGTTTTACCAGACGATTCTGGTCCATAACACTCAATAATACGACCACGCGGATAGCCACCTACACCTAAGGCGATATCTAACAATAATGAGCCTGACGGCACAGTCGAGATTTTCGTCTCGGTTTTTTCTCCCATTCTCATAATTGAACCTTTACCAAAGTTCTTTTCAATTTCTTTTAACGCTTTATCCAGCGCCTTCTGACGTTCTGTTTCCATGAAAGCCCTCCTATATTCCTTAATCATCTCTACTTATAAATACACGAATTAGCTCTAAATTATTTTTTTAATTGCTCACTTAATTGAATAAGATATTCTTTTAGTTCTTCTTTTGTTTCATCGTGACTTAATCCATATTGTATACTGTATTCCATATAACCCATTTTATTGCCAACATCATAGCGTTTGCCGTCAACTTTTTTAGCAAACACTCGTTGGTGACGATTGAGCAAATGAATGGCGTCGGTTAATTGCAACTCATCTTCTGCACCAGGCACAATTCGCTCTAATTCTTGAAACACTTCCGGTGTCAATACATAGCGACCAGCAATACTTAATGTACTCGCAGTAGAACCCACTGCTGGTTTTTCAATAAATTCTCGCACATGATAAACTGACCCTGTCTCATCACTATTATTTTCACGTTCTATCTCAACAATTCCATAGTGATTGACAGCATTTTTATCAACATCCACCACAGCAACGCATGACGCACGATTCTTATCATAAAAATCAATCAATTGCTTAGTTACTGGAACTTCGGCATCAAAAATATTGTCCCCCAATAATATAGCAAATGGTTCATTATCAACAAATGCTTTTGCTTGTAGAATCGCATCTCCTAATCCTGCTGGATACGATTGGCGCACAAAAAACAAATTATCTTTAGTAGTTGACTGTACGATTGACAGTAACTCATCTTTTCCTTTTGAAATTAAATTTTCTTCTAATTCATAATTTGAATCAAAATGATCTTCTATCGAACGTTTTTGCTTGCCGGTAATTATCAAAATCTCTTCAATCCCCGATGCAAGGGCTTCTTCAACAATAAATTGGATAACCGGTTTATCAACAATTGGCAGCAACTCTTTTGAACTTGCTTTCGTCGCAGGCAAAAAACCTGTTCCGTATCCCGCTGCTGGTATAATCGCTTTTTTAATCATACAATACCACCTCTTTTCACACACTTACTTACCCATTATAGCACACGCAACTAACAAGTGATACTCATATCGCGCCCATAACACCAAAAAAGGCCGGACCTATAGTCCAGCCGGTTAATCGTTATTAATTTATTTATTTACACGTAGTGCAAACGTTGGAGCAAAATGTGAACTAATTGAGTTATACTCTAATGGCGTACCTGGTTGTGAAGCATGGATGTAACGTCCATTACCTACTGCAATAGCTACGTGATAAGTTCCACCTGGTTCACCCCAGAAGTATAAATCGCCTGGTTGTGCTTCATTGACAGGGATACGTTGTCCCGCACTCTCTTGAGCACCTGTCCAACCGCCGATATCTTTACCATAAGTTTGACGGTACACATATTGGACAAATCCAGAACAGTCAAATCCACTAGGTGATTTTCCACCCCATACATATGGAGTTCCTAAAAATTGTGAAGCGTTACTTAATAATGCATCTACATTACCTTGCGCTGCGGTAGCTTGGGCTTGGGCTGCTTCGGCTTTCTCAGCTGCTTCTTTAGCTGCTTGGGCTTGGGCCGCTGCTTCGGCTTGCGCTTGACGAGCTGTTTCTTCAGCTGCTGCTTGCGCTGCTTGGGCTGTAGCCTCTGCTTGTTTTGCCGCCTCTTGAGCCGCTTGAGCTGCTGTTTCTGCGTTATTCACTTCCGTTGCTGGTGTTTCTTCTTGCGTTGCTGGCGCTTCAGATGTTGATTGTTCGGCTTCAGTTACTGCTGGCGCTGGTGTTTCTTGTGCAACATTTTCAACTGGTTCAGTAGTTGGCACCACTGATTCTGCCGCTGCTGTTTCAGTTGTCGGCGCTGCTGGTGTCGCAGGCGTTGCTGCTACTTCTTCAGTTACTGAAGGTACTGGTGTTTCTAACGCTTGAGCTTTTTCCGCCGCTTCCTTAGCCGCTTGAGCTTGTGCTTGTGCTTCAGCTTGTGCTTTTTCTGCTGCTTCTTTTGCCGCTTGAGCTTGTGCTTGCGCCTCAGCAATCGCTTTGGCTTGAGCGGCTGCCGCTGCTTCTTGTGCTGCTTTGATTCGCATTTGCTCTTCGTACGCTTGTTTTTCAGCCACTAACGCATCACGTTGTTCTGCTGCTAATGTAATGTCATTTGTTAATTTGTTGTATACTGCTTCATTTTCAGATTGTTTAGCTTCTAAACTCTCTTTTAATTTTTCAAGTTCAATTTGTTTATCAACTTTTTCTTTTTTCGCAGTTTCAACTTCCGCACGTTTTGTTTCAACGGCTTCTTTATCTTCTTTTTGTGTTGTTAGTAAATCTTTATTCGAAGAAACCATACGACGAATTACATCTAAACGTCCAACAAAGTCACTAATTGATTCTGATGACGCTACGAGATTTAAGTAGTTAGTTGTACCACCGTTTACTTGAACAGCACGTGCTTGATCTGCTAATAAGCCTTCTCTTTTTTCGATCAATTTTTCTAACTCTGTAATTTGGCCGTTTAATTCTTTGATCTTATCATCGTCCGAAGCAATTGTTTTTAATAATTCACTCGCTTCAGCACGCATTTTTTCTAACGCTTGATATCCTAAAGTTAACTCATTTTTTAAAGCCTCTTGTTGGGCAGATAAATTATCAATAGCATACTGCGTATCATTGATTAACGCATCGTAATCTTGCGCCAAAGCAGTTGCTGTAGACGACAAAGTACTTAATACTACCGACGAGGCAAAGACTGTTGCCATTGTTTTGATTGAAAACATTTTACGCATATACTTTTTTCTCCTGTTTCTTTTATATAAATCATAATTGTTTTTTCACAATGGCATACCGCCATTTCTAACTGTTACTATACTATCACATCTTTTTGGGATTTTGTGACTTTTCAATGAATCGTATCTTGATTGTAACTAGGCTGTAATAATGCGCAAAATTTATTGCAATTGAAAAAACTCTACATGGAATGTCCTAGTATAGAGTCATTCCATGCAGAGTTTTTGTTCTTAAAACAATTCGCATTAATCAACTAAGGTGACTAAATAATATTGTTTTTTCCCACGACGTACGACGATGTATTTGCCACCAATCGCTAAGTCCTCACTAACTTCTGCTTCCACATCTGTTATTTTTTCACCATTTAAGGAAATCGCACCATTACTAATAAATTCACGTGCTTGTCTTCTCGATGGAACAATACCTGTATCCACTAGCCATACCGCTAAATTTGCTGTCGCTTTCGGCGCTTCAAATTGTGGCATATTACGCAACCCAGTTTCGATTTGTTTCTCGGTTAAACTACGAATATCTCCTGAAAATAGCGCTGCGGTAATATGTTGTGCTTCCTCCAATTCTTTTTCACCATGCACAAATTTGGTAATTTCTTCCGCCAAGGTTCTTTGTGCTAGTCGTTCATGCGGTGCCTCTTTTACCGCTTGTTCTAGCGCGTCAATTTCTGCTTTTGATAAGAAAGTAAAGTATTTTAAGAATTTCACAACATCGTCATCCGCTTGGTTTAACCAGAACTGATAAAATTCATACGGCGTTGTTTTTTCAGCATCAAGCCAGACTGCGCCTCCAGCAGTTTTACCAAATTTTGTTCCGTCTGATTTTAGCATTAGTGGAATCGTCAATCCATATACTTCTTCTTCATGACCTTGCGTGCGGCGAATATAATCTAATCCAGAGGTAATATTCCCCCACTGATCGGCACCACCTACTTGCAATTGCACGTCGTGATGTTCATGTAAGTAAGCAAAATCAATTGATTGTAAAATTTGGTATGAAAACTCTGTAAATGAGATACCATTTTCAAGACGACTAGCCACAACGTCTTTAGCTAACATGGTATTAATATTGAAATGTTTTCCGTAATCACGTAAAAAATCTAACAAGGTAATTTCGCTCAGCCAATCATGGTTATTAACAATTCTAAAGCCGCTCGCTGCAACATCACCTTTTAAAAACAATTTATCCATTTGTGCTGCTAACTTACGCGCATTTTCATTGACGGTTTCCATTGTCTGTAATGTGCGTTCGCTTGTTCGCCCACTCGGATCACCAATCGACCCTGTTGCACCACCAATCAAAACAACCGGTTGATGCCCTGCTAATTGAAATCTTTTTAGAACCATAAATGGAATTAAATGCCCTATATGCATTGAGTCTCCTGTTGGATCGACACCGCAATAAAGCCCGATTGATTTTTCGGTTGTTAATTTACGTAATCCTTCTGCATCCGTTTGTTGATTAATAGCGCCACGCCATTCTAATTCTTCAATAATTGACATTCACTTTCGCTCCTTTGCTTTATTCATTTTTTACCACTCAGCTGGACTCCACATTTTTCCGTCGATTTCACCTTCTAATAATTCAAGCCGTTCTTGCTGTTGTTGTGAAAGCTCCAGTAAAACTTCAAGCAACGCTTTTGTAGGATAATCTTGTGCTAGCGTTGACAAGGTTTGTATTAATTCTTCTGTCCACATTATATTACCAATCCCTCTTCAAATCTACTATCTCTTCAATCGAATCTGCCGATTGCTCCAAATGCTGTAAAAAAACTTCCCATTGACTCTTCAACACCGCATCATTAATCACTAACTTATCTGGTGTTAATCGCCGCGCACAATTGATAAGATAACGCTGCATGCTGACAAAGTTTCCCGCATCCAAATGTTCGAGGTAATAACAATAGCGCCATAACAGCCTCATTTTTTGTTTTTCAGATTGATAGTGATATTGATAAATCGAAAAAATTGGTTTAAAGTGCATTTGATAATGTTTCGCTAACAATTCAAAGCTCGCTAATAATTCAGACACAGTCCGTCCTTCAGTACCACCTAATTGATACTGTTGCGCTTTTTGCCCAACGACTACAACAATTCCCATTGTTTTACCCGATAATTCATTTTTACTATACAAATGCCAGTTATCATCCAGCCATTGTTTCAACACAGCTGGCGCTTGATACCAGTACAACGGAAATTGAAAGATGATTTGATGATAAGTCGAAAAATCAATCTTTGATTCACTAGCATTGAGTGTTGCTAAATCAATATAAGTGGTATTTGTTGCCGTTTTGCCAGTTTGAATCAAAAATTGCTGGCTGCTGGATGACGCAATGTCAGGGTGAGCTATTATACATAAAGTCCGAATCTCAGTCATCATTTCACCTTCTTCTATCGACATTAATATATGTTAAGGGCAGGTAGCATGAAGACGATTCTTTCTGCCTCCTCTACCTGCCTTTAGATACTATTATTCCTCTGAATCTCCTACCGACGCTTCTGGAGCTTCCACATCCGCTTCAGGTTTTGCTTCAGCCGAGCTTTCGCTTGGTGGTGCTTCCGTCACTTCTGGCTCAACACGTTCTGTTTGAGTCGGAACCACTTGTTCTACTTCAATAATTTCAGTGACCGTTTCAACTTCTGTGACAGCCGTTGTCACAAATTCATTTTGGTTCTTAACCAATAATTCTGTTAACAATACCGATGGTTCTACGGCAACCAAAGCAATATCATAGTATCCTGGTATTTCATGCGCCAGTTTTTTAAACCCAGCTAAAAACTTACCTAAATAACGATCTGCTTGCGCCTTCAGTTTAGGTGCTAGTCCTTTATCGGTAACTGCTTTTTGAGCGGCTTCAAATTCACGCAATTTTTTAGCGATATTGCCGATTTGTCCATCTTCGATAGCGATTTTTTCCACATCATTCAATACAGAAACTGCTTTGTCGTAAGATTCTACTTGTTTTTTAGCCGCTTCAACCAAATCACGAACCAACTCATTAAATTCATCTTTTTTTGGTTCTTGTTCACTATCGGCTGAGGTATGTTTTGGCATTTTTTCAATCAATTGTTGTTCCATTTGGTTCACTTGCTCCAAATTCACACTATCTACTAATTGACGTTTTGCTTGAACAACCGCCCCTTTAATGACTGGAACAGCTGTGTCCGTTGACTGATAAATATTGTTAATCGCATCTTGCGCTTTTTTTTTCCATTCAATCATCGTTAATTCCGACAACACTTTATTTTTTTCTGCTGTCGTTGTATTTAATGTTTCAACTTCTGCTTTGATGTCATCTAATTCTTTTAAAGTAATTTCATCTTCTCTTAGAAATGTCTTTTCTTGTGGATTTGCATAAAACGCTTCAACTTTTTTCAGTAATTGATTTGCCATTTGCGTTTGACTATTCTCCATATTCGTCGGTACACTTACTGCACTTCGATTAGAATATATTTTTAATAACCCCACTAAGATAAGTAATAAAATTATGACAATCAAAAATTTGATACCTTTTTTCATCGACATCTCCTACCTGTTTTTTATGTTTCCTACTAAGTATATCTATATCATAGTAAAATGTAAACTAATTTAAGGTATATGCCATTGAATCACTCTTTTAGCTCCTATCACTGGTTACAACTTCTGATGCCGGAAAATACATCGTAAAGGTTGTCCCCTTACCTAGCTCGCTCTCCACTTGAATGCTGCCGCCATGAGCTTCAACGAGCGATTTAACAACCGCAAGTCCAATCCCTGACTCACCAAACTTCGTGTTTTTCCTTGAAATATCTGCTTTATAAAATCGTTCCCAAATATTTTCTATTTGTTTGGCATCAATGCCGATACCTTTATCTGCTACAGTAATCAATACGCCCTCATCGTGAGAAACGGCACTAAGTGTAATCGGAGAGTTTTCTGAAAATTGTATCGCATTATTGACAATATTAATAAGTATTTGAATGATTCGGTCATAGTCAGCCCATACATCTAATTGTTCATTCGCATTCACCTCAATGTGAATCCCTTTTTGTTCAGCCTTTACTAATAGTTGCGTTTTGATTTGCTCAAGCAATTGTAATACATTTAAACGTTGTTGTTTTAACACAATTTGTCGATTGCGTATCTTTTCGTAATCTAAATTTTCATTCACCAAGCGAATCAAGCGTTGAGTTTCTTTCATAATCAGTGCTAAACTGCGTTCTTTTTGATTCTCAGGTATCATATCATACTGCAGCCCTTCTAACACGCCACTCATCGTCGTTAACGGTGTTCGCATTTCATGAGCGGCATCCATCATCATTTGACGGCGAATTTTTTCTTGACGCTGAATTTCTTCTTCGGAATGACGCAACGCATCCGCCATATGTTGAAAATCACGTGCCAAGTCGCCGAATTCATCTTGACTCTGAACATTTAATGCCAATTGATAGTTGCCGGAAATAATCTCTTCCGTTGCTACTTGCAGACGTTTAATTCGTCTTACTTGATACATCGCATACACGACTGCCATCGCAATACCGATTGCAGCAGAGATACCAAAGGCAAGCATAATATTATGTTGGACCGCTCGCACCTGCTCATCAAGCTCCGAAAGCGGTGCACCGATACTTATAAATCCTTCGGGAAATTCACTATATCCCCCTTTATTCGATACATAGACAGTCGCCATGCTCACCCGTTGACCGTCACGGTTATAACGATAACTGCGTTGGATACCAATCGTTTCATCATTAGTAATTCGTTCCAATTGCTCTTGAGACAGCTGCAATTTATTCCGTTGATCATACGACGGGTAAATAACCGTGCCATCCGCTAAATACACTTGAATCACAATATCATCATTCGCCATTAATTTAGTTGCACGCTCTAAATCATTACGCGTAAATTTATTGGCTACAATATTCATTCCATATGCCACTAATTGTTTTTGCTTTTGGTCAAAAATTTGCTGCGACATATACCGACTGGTCAAATAAGCACTTAGACTTAATGCAACTAGTAATACAGACATCACACTCAGTATTTGTTGCCATAACAGCTTCATATTAGTCGCCTACTTCTTCATATTTGTATCCTACACCGTTAGTCAAAAGTACGACTATTCAGAAAAATAAATAGTACATTCAACTTTCCCATCCTGAGCCGAATTTTGCCAAAGCTACTTTTCGTTTGTTATGCTCTTAGCAGGGCGTGTTATATTAAAGTGGTTCGTCTTTACGGCTGACCTACCACTATAAATGTACTATTTAATTTTCAATGAACAGTTGTACTTTTAACACATTTCCAATAAGACGCAACCCTTATCAGCCTAGTCAATTCTAGGTCACTCCCATTACAGGACGTGCGTAGACTATATGTCAATCTCTGTTTAGAGACCAAGTATTTTTCCACTGTCTTTCGCTTACAGTGTACTCTCCCATCAGGAGATAGTCGTTAGAGGTTATTCATATCCTTTTTAGGACTTAGAACATTCCTACCGAAACAAACCCTTGTTAATATCTACTTAGCACTACCGTTTCTTGTCGTCACTCACAAGCACTGAATAGCTTTTATTTCAGCTTATAGACATCCTACTCATTCTTTCTAGTTTCCATACCTTCACGCTCGATGTTTCCATCCACGTTGTGGTTGAGTTGGCTCTTGAGGTTCTTCCTCGGTTTAACTCTTGTAATGATACACACCAATCACTTGATGTGCAGGGCTTTCTATTTGTCATATTTACTCAATATATAAAATTCAGAAAAATTCGTGGATTTTATACATGATTGTAAACTGTTAGTTTACCCCAAACGGTTTGTATCACTTGTGGTCCGACCAGTTCAATTTTCTGTCTTAATTTTTTAATATGCGCATCTACCGTACGTTCGTCACCGAAAAATGGATCTTCCCAAATACTTTTCAGCAATTGTTCCCGACTAAAAACACGTTTCGGGTGCTTAGCAAACATCGCTAGCAATTCAAATTCTTTCGGTGTTAAATTTTCAATTACTTTATCACGATAATACGCTTCGCGGTTTGACGTATTAATCTTAATGACATTCGTTTGAATATCAAAGGCACTTTCACTCGTATTTGTAGCTGCTTGGTCATCAACAGCATGGGCACGGCGATATAATGCTTTCATACGAGCTAACAAGGTTAACGGACTAAACGGCTTGGTTACGTAATCATCCGCACCCATCTCAAGCCCAATCACTTGATCACTTTCCGAGTCATGCGCTGTTAACATAATAATCGGAAAGGTTTGCGATATCGCACGCATCTTACGGCAAATTTGAATTCCGTCCATCGATGGTAAGTTAATATCCAAAATCGCTAAATCCCACTTGGTCGGTTCTTGCTCATATGCTTGCAATCCCTCTAATCCATCATGATAAAAACTCGCTTCAAAACCTTCTTTTTCAAAAAACATCCCCATCATCTCTGTGACAGATTCATTATCTTCAATCATAATTATTCTCATGTTCGCTCACACTCCTTATTTCGGCTCGTTCAACTTGGCTTGACTTCCACTTTAGATATTACTTCTGTGCGCTTAAAGCACGTCAGTGTCTTCCCCACCAGTGATTCAAGCCAGAACTCCCTCTCTCGCTCCATGCCTTCTAGTATTTCATTGTACCCGACGCCAGCATCAACATCTTATTTCTACTCTTTTATTTACTCACTAAAGATGTACTCTCCATTTTAAAAAAGCAATTGCTGCGTCTTTTGTGTAATTATTATTAGAATCATTTACTGAGTGATACATACATTCAGCAATGTTCAAACCATTTAGAAAGGACTGATTCAATGAATCAAGTTAATTTTATCGGACGCATCGTACGTGAGATTCAATGCAAAACAATTAACGAAAACCATCAAGTCGTTAATAACTCACTCGCTGTTCCACGCAAACAACGGGATAAAAACGGTGAATTAGCTGCAGATTTTATTCCCTTTGTGGCCTGGGATCAACATGCTTCCGTTTTAGAAAAGTATTGCCAAAAAGGACAACGCATCGCTATCCAAGGGCGTATGCAAAGTCGCTCTTACACCAATAGTGACAATCAGCCACGGCAAATATTGGAATGTGTCGTTCAAGAAATCACTTTGCTCGACCGTGTCAATCAGTCACACCAGCAAACTCCACCGCAATTTTCTGAAACACCATCCGATTCTGACTCACTGCCATTTGATACATTAGTGGACTAAGTTAATTAATAGTATAACCCTCATGTCATCCTCAAGCGATTACTTAATTATCTATCTTATGCCTTTCAATTTGATTTCCAACCAATTGAAAGGCTCTTTTTGATTGTTTCATCTATTCTAATTCATTGGCTATCTGCAACAATTTACGCAACCGATGATTGACACCCGATTTTGAAATCGGTCCACCCGGTATTAACTCGCCCAATTCTTTTAACCCCATATCCGGATTGTCTAAGCGAAATTGTGCCATCGTACGTAATTTTTCTGGCAACGAATCCAATCCTTTTTTTTGCTGAATTTTTTCTATTGCTTCACGTTGACGATTCGCTGCCTCAACCACTTTATTTAAATTCGCATTTTCACAATTAACTAAGCGATTAACCGAATTACGCATATCGCGCACAATCCGAATATCTTCAAATTTTAATACGGCACTATTGGCACCGATAACCGCTAAAAAGTCTGCGATTTTTTCAGCTTCTTTGATATAGGTTATATAACCATTTCGTCTAGCAATCGTACGTGCGTGCAAGTTAAAATCATTCATCATCTGACAAATATTTTCATTATGCGACTCATAATTCGAGTATATTTCCAAATGATAGCTATTCGCTTCTGGATTATTCACTGAGCCTGCTGCCATAAAGGCACCGCGTAAGTACGACCGTTTTTTCTGATTATTATGCATAATCTCATCTGACACTTCTGCTCGGATAAACATCCCATCAAAAATATCCAGTGCTTCGAGTACTTCTTTAACATTTTGGCGGCAACGGACAATATACACGTTGTTTTTTTTCAACTTCATTTTACGTCGAACAATTAACTCGCTGTCCAACGAAAAATGTTCTTTAAACAATGTATAAATCCGCCGTGCAATCGCAGCATTTTCGCTTTGTATATTCAAAATGAGCGCCTGCTGATAAATACTTACGGCTCCATTCATACGAATTAAAGCAGTCAACTCTGCTTTAGCGTGTTCACGATGTACTTCAATTAACGTACACTCTTTTTTTACTTCGGCCGCAAATGTCACGTACATCACCCCTCTTACATTTTGTTTATTTATTCAATGCCCGATTGTTTGTTTTGTTTATATAACTTATGCGTATTTAATAGATGCGCTAACTCTTCCACGACCAAATCTGTATCATGATAGGCACCACCATTTTTCATACTTAAGAAACTATTTGAAATCACACGAACATTTTCAATTCGCAAACGTTGAAAATCATGTGTTACCTGCAATAAATATTCTTCATTCGGCTGATTAATTATATAATCGTGTGGCACTTCTGCGATATTCACCAACACAGTATCAATATATTGACCACCTAAATGCTGATTCAACACTTGTACGTGTTCCGCATCAGAAAAATTCTCCGTCTCGCCTAACTGCGTCATAATATTACAAATATATACAATTTCTGCCGTTGTTTGACGCACTGCTTCACCAATTTCTTTAATCATCAAATTCGGCAAAATGCTTGTATATAAACTTCCAGGACCTAAGACGACCATATCCGCATCCATAATCGCTTGCACGACTTTAGGACTCGCATTTTCCGCTTGGTCACCCAGGCGCGTCGTCACACTGACTTCTTGGATTTTTTTACGATGCTTCGCAATCTGTGACTCTCCTACAGCAATCGTTCCGTCTTCAAATAGCGCATTTAACACTAACGGCTCCTGTGCTGCAGGTAAAATTTGCCCTTTCACACCCATAAATTTTGACAAAATTGTCAATGATTCATCCAGTGAACCCCGCATTTCTTTTAACGCAGCAATCAGTAAATTGCCAATCGCATGACCTGCTAAAAACGCATCATCACTATCAAATCGATACTGAAATACATCAAGTAACAAATCATCAGCTTCCGCTAAAGCCACCATACAGTTACGGATATCGCCAGGTGGTACAACGTTAATATAATCGCGTATGACACCACTACTACCACCATCATCAGCGACGGTTACGATTGCGGTGATATGAGCATCTAAATGCTTCAAACCTTTTAAGATGACCGGCAGCCCTGTCCCGCCACCGATTACCGCAACTTTATACTTTCCACTCATGAGCGAACAACACTTTCTTTCTTTTTATAGCGATCGCGATGAGAAATCGTGGTGTCATAGCCACTATTTTTTAAATGATTTCCCACTCGTTCAGCTAATGCGATGGAACGATGTTGTCCACCAGTACAACCAATGCCAATGACAACACTAGATTTCCCTTCTTTTTTATATCCTGGTAAACAATATTCGATTAAATCAATAAATTTCGTGTAAAACGCTTGTGTTTCCGGTTGTTTCATCACATAATCATACACTTGCGCATCCAAACCAGTTTTCGGCCGCAATTCTTCAATATAATGCGGATTAGGTAAAAAGCGCACATCCATCATCACATCTACATCAATCGGAGCGCCATATTTAAATCCAAACGATACCACTTGTACATGGAATGTTGACTGGTTATCTGCCGCAAAGGTTTGCATTAATTGTTCACGCAACTGCCGCGGTGAAATATCACTTGTATTGATAATAATTTGTGCACGACCACGTAAATCACGTAACATTTCTCGCTCTAAACGAATCCCCTCACTGACACGACCTTGAACAGCTAATGGGTGATTACGCCGTGTTTCTTTATAACGCGAAACTAACACTTGATCGTCTGCTTCTAAAAATAGAATTTTGGACGTAATCATTTGTGTATTGTCCATCTTTGAAATGACTTGTGTTAATTCATCAAAAAATGCACGTGAACGTAAATCAATAACTAATGCAATTTTTGTTATTTTCCCTGATTCTTTAATCAATTCCCAAAATGTCGGCAATAAACTAGGTGGCATATTATCCACACAATAGTAGCCCAAATCTTCAAAGCTTTGTACAGCGACAGTTTTTCCTGCGCCGCTCATCCCAGTAATAATGACTAATTCTAGCGCATCTGACATAAAATCGCCTCATTTCCTTTTTTTACCAGTATACCACATTCCCGGAAGTGTTGTCCGTATTTTAAGTGGAGTATTTTTATGGATTGTGTATATACACTTTTTGCATCCGATGAGATGGGTAAATATTTCGTTGCCCCTCGCACAAGCTCGACCGCTCGTTGTCGTACTGTTTGACTGACTCCCACTTGCTGACTTGACGTCCACTTTAAAAGACGCCTTTATGCAGTGGCTGAACCCCGTTCCCCTCCTTCAGTAGTTCTAGTCAAACCGCTCGTTGTCATACTAATTTTTTTGGCGCGCGTGGTGCATCTTTGGTATAATGATAAGGATAAATTACGACATTTTAGGAGATACATACTTATGATTTTACTACAAGCTAACGACATCGCTCGTCGTTTTGCGGATGAGACCTTGTATGAAGATGTTTCATTTAATATTCAAACAAGAGACCGTATTGCTTTAGTCGGAAGAAACGGGACTGGAAAATCAACATTATTAAAGCAAATTATGGGCGAAGAACCCTTATCTTCCGGTACCATCTCAAAAGCAAAAGGTTTAAGAATTGGATATTTGGAACAACATGTGGCGATTCATTCAAACAAAACAATATGGGAAGAAATGCTTTCCACATTTTCAGACACCTTACAACTACGTGACCAAGCGCAAATTGCTGCTGAACAATTAGCTCACTTAGCAGATGACCCTCATACATCTGCTTATCAAACTGCCTTAGCTCAGTATGACCGTTTACAAGAAGCCTTAACTGAAAAAAATGCTTATGCAATCGAGTCTGAGATTCGTACTGTACTACACGGTTTTCAATTTTATGAAGAGGATTATCAAACACCCGTTCAATCATTATCCGGCGGGCAAAAAACACGTCTAGCTTTAGCACAAATATTATTGATGGATTACGATTTACTCATCCTTGATGAACCAACGAACCATTTGGATATGCAAACACTCACTTGGTTAGAGACATACCTTGTTGGCTATAAAGGCGCACTACTTATCGTTTCACATGACCGTTACTTTTTAGATAAAGTAGCTAATCAAGTCATTGAACTGCGCCAGAACACATTGCATCTCTATAAAGGCAATTATTCATATTATATTCTTGAAAAAGAAATGCGCTTAGAACAAGCATGGAAAGAATATCAAAAGCAACAAGTCACTATTGCTAAACTCGAAGATTTTATTCAAAAAAATATTGTCCGTGCTTCAACGACCAAACGAGCCCAAAGCCGTCGCAAGCAATTAGAAAAGATTACACGTCTTGAAAAACCGCAACAAGATCAAAAAGCACCACGCATTCAATTTGTTACTGCTAAAGAAAGTGGCGAACAAGTTTTACAAGTCAATCAACTGGCTGTCGGTTATCACCAAAATATCATTGCTGAAAATCTTGACCTCCACGTGACTAAGCAAGATGCGATTGCGATTGTCGGTCCAAATGGTGTCGGGAAATCAACTTTTCTTAAAACAATTATTGGGGAATTGAAGCCGTTTCATGGTGCATTATCCATCGGCACCGGCGTGTCCATTGGTTACTATTCACAAAATGTCAATCAACTAAATCCGAATTTATCGGTATTAGAAACATTATGGCGAGCACATGACACAACAGATGAATGGATTATCCGTAGTATTTTAGGTAGCTTTTTATTTAGCGGTGACAGTGTGGATAAAAAAGTATCGATGCTCAGTGGTGGCGAAAAAGCTCGCTTAACACTGGCATTGCTCGCCGCAGAACATGATAATACACTTATTCTAGATGAACCGACGAACCACTTAGATATTGACAGCAAAGAAGTTCTTGAGCAAGCTCTGATTGAATTTGATGGGACGCTTATCTTCGTTTCGCACGACCGGTATTTCATCAACCGTGTGGCGACAAAAGTATTAGAAATCACACCGACCGGCTCACAATTGTATCTTGGTGATTATGACTATTATTTAGCAAAGAAAGAAGAACTAGAATTACTAGCGCAAACCAAATTAGCGGACACATCAGCAGCCAAAGTCACTGATGCACCAGTTGGCCAAGCGCAAATGTCCTATGAAGAATCGAAACAGCAAAAGCGCGAATTACGTCGCTTATCACAATTAGTGGATTCACTTTACGAAAAAGTGGAGAAGCTCGAAACAGAAATTAACAACATTCATACAGCGATGGCTGCGGCCTCGTTGGAAAATGACCAAGCTGAACTGATGTCACTGAACACAGCGTTAACTGACCTCGAAGTTGCCTATGAAGATTCGTTGAATCAGTGGGAAGCTGCTAGTATTGAGTTGGATGAGTTTACTCAAGATATGTAGTGAAGAAAACACCCAAACACAATTGCGATGTGTTTGGGTGTTCTTATGGTCACTGAATTAAAACGCTAGGTTCACACACAACTCGTAAAACCAGTTGCACGTCATACAAGTAAGGAAATCCGACTTGAACCACCGAAACAAAATGCGTAAAAGCTCACCAATGCGCCTAGACTACTTAAAGTAATCACCAAGCCACCCAAAACAAACCGGATGACAAAACTGAACGCTCACACTACGTTTGTTATCACAATATTTCTTCCAACAATGTGTATAGTGCACCATAGAGATTCGCATCATTAGCAAAGTGTGCTTGTTTAATCTCAATTTTCGGAAAATTCATCTTCAATAATGGCGCACTGTCTAAAAATGTTTGGTACTGGCGCTGAATCTCCTCAACCAATATATTCTGCGCGCTAATACCACCACCAATAGCATAAACTTCTAAATCATAATAAGACTGAATATTCACAATTAAATACGCGATATTTAAACAATACTGCTCAAAAATTTTCACGGCTTCTGGATGTTTTTGCTTGATACCTTCAAATGCTAGTACACCATCCATTTCATCCTCATTACCTAACGTCCGATTCACGCGACGCACCATTTCAACAGCTGAGCCGATAAGACCCGTTATTTTGTCTGCGCCATCTTTAGAAGCATCTAAAATAGATAAACTAAATTCTCCCGCCTGAAAATGAGAACCATAGCGAATTTTACCATCTAGTATAATGCCGCCTCCCACACCTGTACCTAACACAATTACTGCAGCATCTTTCACATTTTTCAAGCTGCCTTGCCACAATTCTGCCAGCGCCGCGGCCTTCGCATCATTTTGAATGGCACATTTCAAACCATATTTTTCAGATACTTTCTCTGCAATTTTCTCGCCATGCAAATATGGTAATGAGCCACCAAAATAAACAGTGCCCTCTTTGGTATCTACTTTACCAGGTATACTAAAGGCAACACCTGCAATATCACCACGATGCGCATCAATAATTCCATCAATTAATTGCCAAAATAGTTCCAACGAATCTTTTGGGGTCACTACTTTACCCGAATCTATAATGCGACCAGCTTCGGTCATTTTTGCAAATTTAATATAAGTGCCCCCAACATCAATGACTAAATACACTTTCATGACTTCCTTTCTACTCTCGTTCGCTCGGTTTGGTTTGACGTTCATTTTTTTAAATTCCTCAGTTTTCTACTCGCACATCGGCAGTCCACTCCAGTGATTCAAGCCAAAGCACCGCGCTCTCACTCTGATTATATATGATTCAGCGATAAATTAACTAGCATTTATTCTTATTCATCTTATTATTATGCAAAAATTTCAGATATTGTTATGCCGATTTTTCGACTGGAGTATTACATTTTATGTCACTTATCCTGAATTCCCGAACACATGAACAGGATAATCACAATTAATGTTGATTTATCAATGTTTTTAGCTGGTTAAATACAATTTTTATATAGTTATGTGTTGTTTCTAACGTAACGATGAAATCATTTTTCGCTTTCTTTCAAACGTTGAAATATCAACGATTTTTCGAAAACAAACTAATTATTTTCTGTGAAATCGTTATGAATCCGGGAATTCAGGACTTATTGGTGTGTTTTTTTCGACTCAAAAAACAATACAAAACAGTCTAGAACACATTGTTCCAGACTGCTCTGCTCAATTTATTTGATTGTATTTATTAATTAAGCCTTACCGGTAGAACCGAACATATCCATGATTGCTTTTGTTGTTTTAACAATTGCATCATGACCAGGTGCGATTACTTTACGTGGGTCGTAAACTTTTTCGTCTGAATTTAATTTTTCACGAACTGCAGCAGTCCATTGTTGTTGTAATTCAGTGTTTACATTGATTTTAGCGTGACCCAATTCAATTGCTTTTTTAATTTGATGTTCTGGAATACCTGAACCACCGTGTAATACTAATGGCGCACCCGTAGCTTCAGAGATAGCTTTCATTTCATCAAAACCTAATACTGGTTCACCAGCATATGTACCATGAACTGAACCTAAAGCTGCTGCTAATGCATCGATACCAGCTTCTTCTACCATACGTTTACATTCTTCTAAGTCCGCATATTTTACGCCGCCGATAACGCCGTCTTCTTCTCCTCCGACAGTACCAACTTCAGCTTCAACTGAAGCACCTGCAGCATGAGCATAAGCGACAACTTCTTTTGTTGATTCAATGTTTTCATCAATTGGGAAGTGTGAGTGGTCATACATAACAGAACTAAAACCAGCATCGATATATGCTTTACAAGATTCTACTGATGAACCGTGGTCAAGGTGTAATGCAACCGGTACTTTTACGTCCATTGATTCTAATAAACCATTAACCATACCTGCAACAGCAACAGGTCCACCCATATATTTACCAGCACCTTCAGATACCCCTAAGATTACTGGAGAGTTGTTTTCAACTGCAGCTTTTAAAATGGCTTGAGTCCATTCTAAGTTGTTGATGTTGAATTGACCAACTGCATATTTTCCTTCTTTTGCTTTGTTCAACATTTCTGTCATACTTACTAAACGAGTCATGTATGTTTCCTCCTTGAATTTAACTAGAAATAGTTACATATTTCATTTTTATTATACTCGATTTTACGCTAGAACGCTAGTCATATCGCTTATTTGTCTAACTAATTATAGAATTTTTTCACTAACTCACATTTCTATACGAAATAAAGCGCTATCATATCAATAAGCAATAATAGCGTGCCTCGCCATATCTCCTGATAGGTGCAGCACGCCATTATCGTTTTAAGAAAGGTTCTTTTATAAATTAATCGTCTTCGTACTCGTCCTCATCATAATCTTCTTCTTCGTACTCGTCGATTACTTCTTCTTCCTCTTCGTCCTCATCTTCATTTTCAAATTCAGCTTCTTCATCGATATCATCATCAAAATTAGATAAATCACTTGCGTAAACATCTAATTCTTCATCATCATCGTCATCATCTTCATCTTCTGCTGCGACAACATCAGCGATGTCATCCATATCATTTTCTTCATCGAAATCTTCGTCTTCGTCATAGCTTTCGCCATCTTCTGGATCATCATCATTGTAGTCAATCATGTCTTCATCATCACCAAACGCATTAATTTTACGTTTTTTGCGACGACGTTTCGGCGCTTCTTCTTCCGCAGATGTAATTGTTTCTTCATCAATTGAGTCAATTGGATACCATAAACGTAAGCCCCAACGGTTTTCACCTAATGAAATGAAACGTCCATCAATATTTAAATCGGTGTAAAACCGAACCATATTCTGTTCCAATTCTGATTCATCCAATTTTAGAAAATCTTGAATCATTAATAATAATTCATTAAATTCAATAACATCACCTTTTTGAACGAGTATTTCGTGCGCTACCTCAATTAAAGATAACTCTTCTAGGTTTTGTCCTTCAAATGCCTTTAATTCCATTTGGTCACTTCCTTTTCTGTCTCACTTGGATTCGCTTGCTGTCCACTTCACAAAACTCTTGGAGTACTGTAACTCCTTGCGCTTTTTTGCTTCAGTGGCTCATAACAGCTCATCCTCGCTTGCGCTTGTTTTTCTAGCTCACTTGGGTTGATTTGAGATTAATTACACCAATGCGTGAAGCGCTCCGGCTCTTTGCCGTTTTTACTCCAGTGGTTCCAGTTTAATCACCCTTGTTTGCACGATATTTTCCTCTGTACGATACTATATTACCGATTTATCTGCGATAAATCAATCGAAATTCATATTGTCCAATCACTTCTTCACCAGAATACAATTGATAATGTGCCTCCAAACGATTTTGCCGAATTGTCAACCGCGTAGTTGTCACCACTAGCGGCATCTCTCCTTGTCCAGTTGTGTACCAAAATTGAGTTGAACAACTAGGATTACAAATAATTCGATTCGCGCCGTACTTTATTTCTAACTGTTGTTCGCTTGGCATCCATTTCACTTCCACCCTTTGTTTTTGGGCATCTTGATAAACAATTTTATTAAAAGTAGATAATTCATACAATACAGCTTCGGTTTGGTGCGCAAAAGACTCTGTCTGATTCGTGTCGCTATCCCGAATTTTTTGTTGTACTTCTATATACGTTTGCTTCTTTTCCATATCACCACTCCCATTTCTGGTTCCATCTTACTGTAATGACGCTACTTCAAAAACCGCCTACCTTCGTACATCATATACGCGCGGTGGTCTTTCTAATCCGGTGCTTACCGTTTCCTACGCAAACGCCAGCATTTTCTTCCAGTGCTTCAAACTCGAGCACGCTCGCTCACACAATGATTGCTTGCCTTTCATTTCAAACCACTCTGTGTCTCAGTCCGTATCACTGCAAATGCTTTAAAATCCCTTTATATCTTTCATTATAATCGAATTTCTTTGCAGATAATAGTGTAAAACGTGAAATATTTGCTATAATAGCTGTAATAGCAATATATTTATGAACAAGGAGAATCCCATGCTTGAATTTTTTAATGCTCATCAGTGGCTCTATACTTCCCTCGGGTCTGGCACACATTTGACAGCTGGAACGGAAAGTTTGGCTTGGCAAGACACCTTTATTCGCCATATCCAAGAGCTGAATCAAACGAATCAGGCTGATTTGCCCTACGGTATTATTCATACTTATCATATACAACAGCCGACCGTTATCCTTGGTCCTAAAGATACAAAACTGAGTCAATTAACTGACGGTATTCATTTTTTATTGCAACAGCAACATGTACCGATATTACGAGCACATGGTGGTTTAGCAGTCGTCAGTGACCCGGGCACATTAAACATCTCCTTTATTAGCGATGTCATCGGCTATCCGCTATCTATCGATGCTGCCTATGAACAAATGATTGAATGGTTAAAACAAACTCTGCTACCATTCGGTCTAAATGTTGAAAGTTACGAAGTGCCGCAATCCTATTGTCCGGGCAAATATGATATTGTCGTCAATCAGCGAAAAATTGGTGGTGTCGCACAACGACGCTTTAAAAATGGTGTAGCTACGGCTGCATATATTAGCGTCAGCGGCAAGCAAGCTGCTCGTGCGGATTTAATTCACGAATTTTACCAAAAAAGTGCGGCTACTCATGACTTTCCAGATGTACAAGCTGATGTGATGGCAACCATCAATGAGTTTGTCGACCAGCCATTTACAGTGGATTCGTTCGAACAATTATTACTTGAGACGATTTCGCAACACCGCACAATGCAACAACTAAACACTGATACTCTGCATCAATCAAACACGTTTCAATCCATGTATCAAAAAGCTGAGCAACGTAATCAAACATTATTTTAGAAAGGGGCTTTAGTCATGAGTGATTTTTTAGAAAAAGTAGCCGCGCAAAAGTTAAAGCGTGAAAAAGTATTTCGCGATCCTGTTCACGGCTATATCCATATTCATGATGCCATTATATTAAAACTAATTGACACACGCGAGTTTCAACGCTTACGTCGTATCAAACAACTCGGCACCTCATCCTTTACTTTTCACGGCGCCGAGCATTCACGCTTCAATCATTCACTCGGTGTCTACGAAATCACTCGACGCATCATCGATAAGTTCGAGCGCCAATACCCCTCCGTGCAAGCAAATGACGGTCTCTGGCAACCGGATGAGTACATGGTTAGCTTGTGTGCTGCGCTCCTACATGACATTGGCCATGGTCCATTTTCACATACCTTTGAAGGCATCTTCAATACTGACCACGAGCAATTAACACAACAAATTATTACCTCGCCAGAAACAGAAATTAATCAAGTACTGAGATTTTTTGGGGATGATTTCCCTAGAAAAGTGGCTGCGGTTATTAATAAAACGTATCCGAATCAACAAGTGGTTCAAATAATTAGCAGTCAAGTGGATGCTGACCGTATGGATTACTTGCTGCGTGACGCTTATTATGCTGGTGTTAGCTACGGTACCTTTGACTTAACTCGCGTTTTGCGTGTGATTCGCCCGTACAACAATCAAATTACATTCGACTATTCCGGTATGCATGCGGTAGAAGATTACATTGTCAGTCGCTACCAAATGTACATGCA
This sequence comes from Aerococcaceae bacterium zg-1292, assembly GCA_016126655.1. GTDB lineage: Bacteria > Bacillota > Bacilli > Lactobacillales > Aerococcaceae > Globicatella. The sequence continues at coordinate 2,207,417 of CP065955.1, forward strand.
AGTGTATTTCCATGGTGTTTCTCGTGGCATGGAACAAGTGTTAAAAAGTTTACTCCATCGCGCTAAAATATGTTACATCGAAAATGAACATCAGATGAAACAGCCAGCGGGGTTATTGAAGCCATTTCTAGAAGGCAATTGGACTTTATTGGATTACTTACAATTAGATGACCATGTCATGAGTACCTATTTTTCAATGTGGGTGTACGAAGATGATACCATGTTATCGGATTTAGCATATCGCTTTGTCAACCGCAAACCGTTTAAGTCATTGATTATTAGCGAAGACGACTTGGAAGCTTTATCGATCGCTTTGCAAGAACAAATGATTGTGCATGGATTCGACCCCGAATACTACTTCGGCATCAATAGTAGTTTTGATTTGCCGTATGACTATTATCGCCCGAATCAAAATAAGCAACGGACGCAAATTGAATTATTATCTAAAACGAATAAACTCGTCGAATTATCACAAGTGAGTGCCTTAGTCAATTCACTTGCCGGTAAATTTAAGGGCGATTTACGCTTATACTTTCCACAGGAATTAATTGAAAAGATTGAGCAGATTTCGGCAGACCAACTGGACGATAATCAACGGATGATTTTGATAACATACGCTACTGATTATAATGATCGTCATTTCTATGTACAAGAACGTCTCTTTTAATTTAGTAAATGAGATTGAGTGAAAAACTAGCCTATCCAACATCATACTGACTGACTTGACGTCTACTTTGCAAGGTACTTGAAGTGCTATACGACTGTGGTGATTTTCCTACGTCACTTCATGTTTGAACCGCCTCGTTCACCTTACAAAATGTTTATCACCAAATGAAAAACAAATCCGCTGAAAAAGTTGTTTTATCAAGCTTTTTCAGCGGTATTTTAATGGGATAAGGTGTTGTGTATGCAGCTAGCTCCACTCACTTAACGAGATAATCTCGACGCCGCATTACTGTTCATGCCAGCAAGGATTTCTTCCTCACTTACAAGATTTAAGTCGCCGGTAATCGTTAGTTTTAAGAGACTCGCACTCAATGCAAAGTCAATTAATTTCTGATTATCAAAATGATGCAAGATACCATGCAGTAAGCCTGCACCAAAAGCGTCACCTGCTGCAACCCCTTCCATGACATGAACATCGTACACCGGTGTTTCATAAAATGTATCATCATTCAGCAATAATGCACTCCACTGGCTATCTTCAACTGAATAAATGTTTCTTAGTACACTGGCAACCATCTTAATATTAGGATAGCGTTCTTGCACCTCACGCATAGCAGCTTTAAAGGTTTCTTTTTGAGCAATACCACGTGAACTATCGCCATCAAATGCAGGTATACCCAGCGTCGCTTCAAAATCCTCATCATGTGCAATACAAATTGTTACATATTGCATCATTGTCGACATCATCTCTTGAGCTTCGTCTGTCGACCACATTTTACCTCGATAATTTAAATCGCATGCAATCGGAATGTCGTGTTCATTACAATAAACACAAGCCGCCAAACAAGCTTTTTGCATCTCTTTCGATATTGCTGGCGTAATGCCGGAAAGGTAAAAATAATCCACATCTGAAAAAATAGCTGACCAATCAAATTCTTCTGCTTTTGCTTGCTCTAATACACTCCCTTTTCGGTCATAAATAACATTCGTAGCACGCACACTGGCACCTTTTTCAAAGTAATATGTTCCAATACGTCCTTCACCTTTTAAAATTTTAGTCGTATCCACACCGTATTTTTTTAATGTATTCTCTGCCGCAGTTCCCAACAGATTGTTTGGAAACTTAGACAGATAGGCAACATCATTACCTAATAATGCTAATGAAATAGCGACATTCGCTTCGGCGCCCCCATAACTTGCTTCAAAACTTTGTGTCTGCAATATACGTTCATTATTAGGTGTCTTCAAGCGCAGCATCATTTCACCAAATGTTAGTACTTTCATTTCTAAATCGACTCCTTTTGACTTTTAGCATCCCTTTATATCCACGCAGCAAACTGTTCGTCTTGTCGCTTAGGTGAGGCTCACTTTGCATTATCCTGGAAATACTTGTACACTTTTGCGACTGCTGCTACAGCAATTCAACCACTAGCATCCCCGTTCAGGCTCTGTAAACATCCACATCTATCACAATCATAGCCATCACAACCAAATTCACCACATGGACAACTTTCTTATACAAATAGTATAGCATACCTTAGCCACGGATAATATTCACATTCGGTTAATAATACCAATTAGGACTCATACGCACCATTATTGCACTCAGAAAAATCCAGCACTTTGTCTATACGTCATCTTATTTTTCTACAATCGCCACTAATTCTGCTATATGCTGGAAACCACTTTGTTCATACAGATGTATGGCCGCTACATTATCCACTTCAACGGTTAGTTGAATCTTAGCTTTACTATCTATCCGCTGCAAATCTGTAATAATTTGCTGAACTGCTGCAAATCCGTACCCTTTACGCTGATAGCTCGGAAAAATACACAGTGCAAACAAATAAAAGACATTTTGTATACGACAATCCACTGCACAGACACCGACAATCTGCTGCTGTTGATTTTTAATCACATATTGAAGTGTTTGTTCATCGTTAATACTTTCCATCACATAACGCTGTTCCATCGCTTGCGTGCTGTCAAATGCTTGCGCTAACCCTTGCGCCATCGCGTCACAATCATCTAATGTCGCTATAGAAACTTGAACCAGTGGCGGAGTCAAAGTATCCAATTTTTTTGCTGCTTCTTCATCCCACTCCATCAAATATTCATTAACACTTTCATCATCTAAATAATATTTTTTTATCCATTCTGGATTTGTTTGGATAAACTGTTTCTCAGTATTAAAAATCAATTTCGATAGTTGATACTGTGAACACACAGACTTCACTGCTGCAATCAATGCTGTCGCAACACCACGTTGGCGATAGTCAGGGTGTACCAACAACGAAATTTCTGCTACGGCTTCATCATCAGCATAAATCACTGCAAAACCAATCAACTGCTCATCTGTCACCGCCAAAAAAACATATGGCATCGTGGTATCTAGGTTAAACTGGTTCGATAAATAAACTTGTCGATGCGTTCCATCCTGTGCATGAACCCTTGTTTCTAATGCTCGTATGCGACATCCTTGTTCTGGTGTGAGTTGGTTAAATTGTTCAATTTTCATCATTTTCTCCTTCCATTTGCCAAGTATTATACCACATGAAAAAGAGCAGCATCCAGAGAACTCTGTTGATGCTACTCGTTTAATAGATTCAATTAGTCTTTATCTGTCCATGCCGCGATATTGGCACCTTTCGTAATTTCTGAAATTTTATCTGCCACATCATCGGATTGGTATAAAGAAACAACATGCAAGTATAATGCTTCTTTCGCTTTATCTTTACGGGCAACGACAGCATTTTTATAAGATTCACTGACTTCAGATAATTTTTCAACATCTGAAAAGACAGCATCTTTAATGGATAATCCATTATCTAGCGCATAGTTTGTATTAATCACGGCTGCATCCACATCTTTTAAAGCTGTGGCTACTTGCGCTGCATCTAGTTCTTCAAACTTAAATTTTTTATCGTTTTTCGTAATATCTTTTACTGTTGGTAAAATACCTGCTTTATCATCAACTTCAATTACACCCGCTAATTCTAAGGTTAATAACGCACGCCCACCATTCGTTGGATCGTTTGGAATCGCAATGGTTGCACCTTCTGATAAATCTGCTAAATCTTTTACTTTGTCAGAATATACACCCATAGGTGACACATAAGTAAAGCCAATCGGTTGTAAATCTTCTTTGTTTTCTTTATTCCATTCTTCTAAATAAGCAATATGTTGAAACGCATTAAGGTCTAACGAACCATTGGCTACCGCTACGTTTGGTTGAACATAATCATTGAATAATGTTACTTCAATTTTAATACCTTCTTTTGCTGCTTTTTCTGCTACATATTCCCATACTTTGACCTCATCATCCCCAGCTACTCCAACCTTAACCGTTGAATTTTCAAACGGTTTTTCCTCGGCATGCGCCACGGGTAATACACCTGCTGTTAAAAATGTGGCAACTGCTGCAATACTTAATTTTTTCCAATTGAATTTCATAATTATTTCCTCTTTCTCTCTCTTTTTTGTTTTTTTCTACTCTTTTAATAATAAGTGCAATGTCCCAATTAATTTCCCCTTCTTTTGTGGGAGCAAACGCCATTAGTCTGATTTATGCACACCAATGACTTCGACTAATAATTCATTTCAATTCACTCATAGCTGCACTCTATTTGATTAATGTTCGATTTTTTTAATCAGCCAATTGAAAATCACTTGACTAATAAATACAATGACTAAAATTAAAAATGTGGCGACTAAAATCACGTCCATCCGACTCCGATTATAACCTCGTGCAATCGCAATCGTCCCTAAACCACCGCCACCAACAACGCCTGCCATGGCTGTTAATCCAATGACATTAATGACCGTCGAAGCACTGACCCGCAACAGGGCTGGCAAGCCTTCGCGTAAATAGACACGAAAAATAATATCCCAGGGGCTTGACCCCATCGCTTGCGCCGCTTCGACCACACCAGAATCCACTTCCAGTAAGGCAATCTCAACTTGACGGGCAAAAAACGGTATCGTCGCAATAATAATGGGTACACTCGCCGCCGTTGAACCTATCGTAGTCCCAACGATAATACGCGTCACATTAATTAATAACGCCAATAAAATAATAAATGGTATCGAGCGAAAAATATTGATTAACGTATCCAATACTTTATAGATGACTTTATTTTCTAAAATGCCTCCTTCGTGCGTGACCGTAATGATGACCCCAAAGATTAACCCGATTACTCCAGCAAAGAGAATCGTCAATCCTAGCATATAGACAGTTTCCCAGGTTGCGGCAATAATTTCATCGTTTAATTCATAAGCATTAGGAAAATGAGTTGCATACCATTGAATCAGTGTTTGCATTAGTTACTCCCCTCCTTTTGCAAGTAATGTTGGAATAACGTTTGTACAGAATCGACGTTCACTTGATGCTCTTGTAAATATCGTTTTGCTAAACGGATTTGCTCCGGTTCACCTTTTAACGCCACCAATAAATTCCCTACCGGTGTATCTTGGATAATTTCGATATGCCCGTATAAAATATTGATTTCCAACCCAAATTCTTTAATTAACGATGTAATAAATGGTTGAGTGGTTTCCTCACCCGTATAGGTTAAGCGTGCTAACTCACTATCTTGACTAATCCGAATCGTCTCTGGATGCTTTAAAACCAATTCGATTTCTTGGTCAAAATGTGTCGCAGTATCAATAAATTCTTTCGTCAACGGTTTTTGTGGTCGGGTAAAGATTTCTAAAATGGTACCTTGTTCTAACACGTGACCATTTTCCATTACCGCAACACGGTCGCACAAATCTTTAACCACACCCATCTCATGCGTGATAATCACTATCGTCAAATTTAATTTTTCGTTCAACTCTTTGAGTAAGGTTAAAATTGCGCTTGTTGTTTTCGGATCCAGCGCACTAGTAGCTTCATCACATAACAATACGTCTGGGTCATTAGCTAATGCCCGAGCAATCGCTACCCGTTGTTTTTGTCCTCCTGACAATTGTTTGGGATAGCTGTCTGATTTCTCTTTCAAACCAACCAAACTCAATAATTCAGCCACTTTTTCTGCCACTTCACGTTTCGACAAGCCACTGCCTTTTAATGGAAAGGCCACATTTTCAAAAATCGTTCGTGAGTCCATTAAGTTAAAATGTTGAAAAATCATCCCAATTTTTTTGCGTGCTTGACGTAATTCAGGCGTGGTTAAATCAAGTAAGGCTTGACCATTAACCGTTACTGTACCGGTAGTGGGACGTTGCAATAAATTAATGGTTCGCACTAATGTGCTTTTACCTGCACCACTATAGCCGACAATCCCAAATATTTCGCCTCGTTCAATCGATAAATTAACATCTTTGACAGCAGTGACTACACGGTCTTGCTGCTTAAACACAACATCGATATCAGCTAATTTTATCACTTTATCTCCTCCAATCAATTTCAAAATAATCATATAGTACGAGTCGTCTGGTTCTGCTGTGGACACTGATGGCACCTACTGTGCATAACAGTGACACTCAAAGTAAGCTTTATTTCATCTCCAGATTTGGAGTTGCTCAACTTCTTTTATCATTCACTTCGTATTACTTTTAAAGCCACTTGCTGCTACGACCTCAGCTCCGGTAGTTTCAAGCTAAAGCGATCTCGCTCACACCGTCGTTTCAACTTAGCGTGGTAATAAAAAAAGCCCCGTCGTAAAGGACGAGAGCATTACTTCGTGGTTCCACCTTTATTCATCAAATACTCGCATATTTGATCTCAACCAGTACAAGTTTCTAGCACTTATACTGAGCCATTGTAACGGTAGTACCCGGTCAACCTTATTGCTTTTGCATTCAGATTAACAGCTCTGTGACCATCTTCAATAACGCTTTGTTACGCAATTGCACCCCCCTTGCGCTCTCTAAAAACAAATCAATTATTTACTCTTCACTTCATCGCTTTTGTTTATTTAATTTACTTGTCTAGCATAGCTGATATTCCAAGGTAAGTCAATGAATCGCGTAATACTCGATTGTTATTATAGGTTATAGGCAATACCATTATTAGTATCCATCTTATAATTTTTCCTTATCGACTGTTATTTCGTGACTTTTATGATACAATGACGGTACAAATACATAAGAAAGAAGGTGGACGAATGAATATTAATATTCAATTGACTAAACTCCAACCGAGTCCCATCCGTTCATTTAATGACAAAATTAGCAATATTCAAGATTTAATTCCGTTAGCATTAGGCGAACCCGATTTTGCAACCCCTGAATTGATTAAGCAAGCAGGTATCGATGCCATCAATGCAGATTTAAATGGCTATACGCATTCCAGAGGCTTACTACCGTTACGTCAGGCAATTTCACGCTATGTAAAACGTAAATATCAATTAGATTACGTAGCTGATACTGAAATTATCGTATCCGCAGGTCCTACAGCTGCCTTATTTGCGACACTTATATCCCTACTCAATCCCGGAGACAAGGTCATTACGCCATCTCCAAACTATGTGATTTACACGACACAAGTACAATTAGCGCATGCTGAATTAATCGCTGTTGACGTTAGTGATACCAACTTTATTTTGACGCCAGAAGTCTTAGAAAATACTTTAAAGGCACATCCTCAAACTAAAGTAATTCTATTAAATCATCCATCGAATCCAACTGGTGTCACGTATACATTGGAACAATTAAATGCGTTAGTACCACTCATTGAACAATACGATTTATGGGTCATTTCTGATGAAATCTATGCTGAGTTAACGTATGACCAAAAACATGTGTCCTTTGCTAGTTTGTTACCTGAGCGCACATTATTAATCAATGGTCTATCCAAATCACATGCGATGACCGGTTGGCGCAGTGGGTTTATCGCTGGACCTGAAGCACTAATTAATCAAGTATTCAAAGTGCATCAAGCGATGGTAAATACACCAAATTCACAAATGCAGTATGCGAGTATTGTAGCCTATGACCAGGGTGATGAAGCTATTGAAGAGATGAAACAAGTCTATAAACAACGCCGCGACTACTTAATGGACGCATTTGCCCGATTAAATATTGAGACACTCAATCCACAAGGTGCCTTTTATTTATTTGTGAAAGTTCCTGATTGGTTTGACGGCGACGACGAAGCCTTTTGCTTAGCACTCGCTCACGAAGGCAAAGTTGGTGTCACTCCAGGCTCTGCATTTGGTATCGCCGGAAGACAATACTTTAGAATGAGTTATGCCGCCAGCATGGAACAACTGCAAGCTGCTATGGAGCGTATCGAAAATTTTGTACGCCAACATCACGTATAAACGAAAGGAATGAATTGAACCATGCCATTTGTCCACATTGAATTAGTTGAAGGACGCAGTCAAGAAGCAAAAGAAAAGATAGCCCAAGAAATTCGTGAAACTATCTCCAAACATGCCAATGCCCCAAAAGAAAATATTCATATTATTTTTCAAGATATGAAAAAAGAAAACTATTTCCGTCCTGAAAAAGAGTCAAAATAAACGAATACGGACTGGTCACGAAGCCAGCAGTTCTAACAAATCGTAGAGTAAAAATGTTGTTAAACCAGCATCTTTCCTATCAGCTGTTAAAATTTGCGGACTTTTTGCCCAGTCTTAATTTTCATTAGGTTACAAGTATTTTCACTGCTAAACGTGTACTTATCTTACGAACATAGGTTTAGGAGGGAAAATTGTCTCATGCTACTATTATTTTTCTCAGGTGCCATTTTAGCCTCTTTTTACACCCATATTTGCGAACACAACACCTTATTCCATTCAAAACATTCTCACTGTGACTTTTGTCATACCCCACTAAAGTGGAGACAGTTGATTCCTATTTTTTCGACCATTTATTACCGTAAAACACCTTGTTGTCAGCGACCATTATCCTATCATTATCTTCTGATTGAACTTTGGAGCAGTTGGTTGTTTTTGGGGATGTACCCTATTTTGTTAGCTGTCAGCACTACTCATGCGACACTCCTATTGACATTAGTCAGTGTTCTTCTATTACTCGCCATTTATGATGCGGTTTATATGGAGGTATCGTGGGTGATGTTATTGATTGTTTTTGTGTTGTCTGCTGGAATATATTATGTACAGCCGCAAAACTGGGTCTTTTCACTGTGCTTATGGCTTATACTCGAAGGGATTATTGTTATCAAACCACAATGGTTAGGCGGCGCTGACAGCAAATTATTGGCTAGCTTATCATTCACTTTACCGCTTCAAGCAGTACCAATATTACTAGCCGCCGCTTCCGCTACTGGCTTATTATGGATTGCCATTCGTAAAACAGCTGGGCGCTCCCCTCATAATGCCATCCCATTTATCCCTTGCATTGTAACCGGCTATGTTCTCGCTTTATTATTCGCTTAAAAAAATCATAAAAATAGGGCAACCACCTTGCACATCGCACACGTTATCAAACGGTGCCTTAGCAAAACAGTTGCCCTATTCTATTTATCCCTTAATCCTGGTGTTTTGATTTATCATACATACCATAAGCGTGCTGAACAGGTACGGTTAAATAAATACCGCGATGCTTTTCATTCATCGCTTTGGTCTTCAAGATATCTTCATACGCCTCTTGTACTTTTTTCGTATCATCTACCGTAAATAAAATACGTTTTTGCGGATTAACTGTAATATTAAAAATACGCTCCATCATTTCTGGTGAAATCGAACCATGACCTTTAATACTGGTCCCACCATTCATATGATGTTTTTTCATAATTTTCAAGTATTCTTCTTCTAACTCTTCGCTGACGACCGAAATTAATAACGATTTTTCTGTCATACGTAACGGTGCCACCACTTCTTTTTCTTGCGAGAAAGAATTAATTTCCAAGCTGAAGACAGACATCCCTTTCGTATTCGAACAGTAAAAGGCATCTTCAATCGCATTAAACACATCCGGAACTTGTTGACTTTCAACCACACTCATCACCACATCTTTTTGCGGCGAGAAAGACAGTCCTAACATTTGTTGTCGTTCCGTTACATGTTCACCCTTACCAGTAAAAATCGTTGCCCCTGCTGTCGATACTTGTGTTAACTTCTCGATAACTTCTTTAGAACGACCATGTTTAAACGTAATAAACATCAACTGATGATCAGCATGAACATTATTCCACTCATTATCTTCTACAAAACAATCCCGTCGTAAATTAAATCGTGTCTCTAGTACAAAAACTACACCGTGATTTGGTTTATCCATCTTAAATTGTTTGACAATCGATTGAATCGCCGGTTCCATAATACTTTTGCGCTCAAACATCATCACAAAATCTCTACGATCATGTCGAATCGATAGTAAATTCAATAAAGGTGATCCAATTAATCCGGTCGCTGGGCTAATCAATCCACCCATCAAACCTAATTTTATTGCTTCTTTTACAAAAGGCACCCCATCATTATGATTCAATATTGCAATCGCTAATTGCATGGGATCTTTGTCAAATTTTTTCACTATTATTCACCTCAATTAATCTTGTTGATTCCGTGAAATCAACACATACATAAAGCCTAACAACTCAATAAATAAAATTGGAACCATTGCGACTAAGGCAATCATACCAAAGCCATCAATAATCGGATTAGCCGTTGGATTAGCAATCGAAATACCTTGTACAAAGGCAAATATAAAGGTTCCCGTCATCGGTCCACTGGCCACACCACCTGAGTCAAATCCCATCCCAACAAATAATTTTGGTACAAATCGCACCAGCAAAAGAACTAAAAAATAACCCGGTAATAAAATGTGCCATAGACGTAATGCTGGAATCAATACTCGTAATATCGTTAGCGCAATGGCCACACCGACACCGACCGCAATCAGTATCAATACTAATTTCCGAGAGATAGTCCCACCGGTTGTATCCTCGATTTGGTCAATCAATACATAGACTGCCGGCTCTGCTAAAATCGCCATCACACCGAGTATAAATCCGATAAGTACAATGACAAACATTGAATGTTCATGGAACAAGGCCATCCCCAAATGTTGCCCAATCGGCATAAAACCAGCCGATACTCCTGTTAAAAATAATACCAAACCAAACATCAAATAGCCAAGCCCAAACATAATATCTTTAAATGTTTGTTTTGATTGACGTGATATAAAGAAATGATAGATAAGAAAGATGAATACAAGTGGTAGAGCTCCTAAAATAACTTGATGAATACTATCAGCTAATTCACTCATTAGAATACGCATGATAGATAATTCTTTCGTTACCGGTTCTGGAAAATCCCCTGACAAATTCCCTTTATTAAAAACACCGAGTAATAACATCGCAATAATCGGACCAATTGACGCAATACCGACTAGTCCAAAACTACGGTCCTCATCATCACTCCCGTCACCAAACAAATCGGAAATACCTGAACTCATCGCTAATACAAACGGAACGGTTAAGGCTCCTGTCGTCGCACCGGACGAATCAAATGCAAAGGTAAAAATGGCTTCTTCTACAAAAAAGGATAGTCCAAATATTAACAGATAGCCTATCGTTACAATCAAGCGTATATCCCAATTAAAAATAATCCGTAACAAACCAACTGCTAATAATGCCGCAACCCCCAAGGACACAACCAATACCACAGTCATTTGTCCTAAGGCATTATGTGACATTTCTTGGATTTGATATCCTAAGATGGTTAACGAAGGCTCTGCAATGGACACAATAAAACCGATCAACAAGCCTCCAATAACGATATAACTGACTTTTCCTTTTTTCGTTAAACCTTGCCCCAATAAATATCCCATGCGGCTCACACTAATATCTACACCGAGTAAAAAGATTGCTAAGCCAATTAATACCAACAACGCTCCAACAAAGAACAAACTCAATTGGGTCGCTGACAAAGGAACTAAAAACCAATGAATAATTAATACAAGTATTACAATCGGTACAACAGCAATCATTACTTCTCTTAATTTATCCTTCAAATCTCATCTCCACCTCTATATTTTTTTGCTATACTATTTTAGCTATAATTCTAGTATATACATGATAGTGATGAAGTGCAAATATACTTGTACAAATGACGAGTTTTATAACCATTTACGTATCACAAGTCTAGCCGTGCACTCGAACGAGAACGATTGCAGAAATTGAATATTTTCTTCACCGCACGAATGAAATCTTGCCGCCATATCACAATGTTGCATTTTGCAAACGCACTCATTGTAATACGATAAAAATACCCCTTAATAGTGCGTCGTAAAGCATTTCTCTTCTACTTACACTATCAAGGAGCATGATTATTTTTTCAGTGTAGCGCAATAACGCCCTACAAACGTAATGTTTCTTGTTTATACAGTAGGTGTTTCGACGTCTGAATTGTCTTCAACAGCTGTAACATCCATATCTAATAGTGCTTCGACCGGTACTTCAAGATTCGATTTAATATTACGATATCTTGCCATACCTGTACCTGCAGGAATTAATTTACCGATTGTAACATTTTCTTTCAATCCTAATAAGACATCTTTCTTACCACGAATCGCCGCATCTGTTAAGACACGAGTTGTTTCCTGGAATGAAGCTGCAGAAATAAATGATTTTGTTTCTAAGGCAGCTTTAGTAATTCCTAGTAATACTGGACGAGCAGTCGCTGGCACTTCACCGGCTGTAATAGCTTCAATATTGGCTTGTGTAAAGTCTGCAATATCCATTAAAGCACCCGGTAAAATATTGGTAGATGCCGGATCCATAACGCGAACTTTACGTAACATTTGACGAACCATTACCTCAACGTGTTTATCTCCGATTTCTACCCCTTGGCCGCGATAAACGGATTGCACTTCACGTAATAAGTATTTTTCAACGGTAATTACATCAGTTACACGTAATAATTCTTTCGGATCAATCGAACCTTCAGTCAATGCTTGACCACGTTCAACTTGATCGCCTTCTTTTACTTTCAAGCGTGATTGGTAAGGTACATTATATGTACGAGTATCGTTCACACCAACAATCGTAATGTCTTTAGAACGGTCATTTGCTTTTTCTTCAATTGTTTCAACCGTACCGGATACTTCTGAAATGGTTGCACGACCTTTTGGATTACGCGCTTCAAAAATTTCTTGGATACGTGGTAAACCTTGAGTGATATCGCCACCACCGGCAACCCCACCCGTATGGAATGTACGCATTGTTAACTGAGTACCTGGTTCACCGATTGATTGTGCAGCGATTGTACCAACCGCTTCACCCACTTCAACTTCCATACCTGTTGCTAAGTTACGTCCATAACAGTGTTTACATACACCGTGTTTCGTATCACAGGTAAAGACTGAACGAATCGTAACGGCTTCGACACCCGCCGCTGCAATTTCAGCGGCTTTATCTTCGGTAATTAATTTATCTGCAGCGATAATGACATCACCGGTTTGCGGATGACGAACAGTTTTTTGCGTATAACGTCCGATTAAACGTTCTTCTAAGGATTCGATAACACTATTGCCATCAGCAATTTCTGTAACTTCAATCCCTTTATCCGTACCACAGTCATCTTCACGAATAATAACATCTTGCGCCACATCTACTAAACGACGTGTTAAGTAACCTGAATCGGCTGTTTTCAAGGCCGTATCGGTCATCCCTTTACGGGCACCGTGAGTGGAAATAAACATTTCCAAGACAGATAATCCTTCACGGAAGTTTGACGTAATCGGCAACTCGATAATCTTGCCACTTGGCGCCGCCATGTTACCACGCATACCCGCTAATTGAGTAAAGTTTGAGATGTTACCACGGGCACCTGAATCAGACATCATATGGATTGGATTCAAGCGTGGTAATGAGTTTTTCAAATCTTCTTGAACTTTATCTTTGGCTTGCTCCCACGTACGGATAACACTTTCATAACGCTCATCTTCGGTAATTAAACCACGACGATATTGTTTAGTAATGTTATCGACACGTTTATGTGCTTCTTCTAAGATACCAGCTTTCGATTCTAAACGTAGAACATCCGCTACCCCAACCGTAATACCTGCACGTGTTGAGTATTTGTAACCTAAGTTTTTCAACTTATCTAACATGACAGAGGTTTCTGTAATATGGAATCGTTTGAAGACTTCCGCAATGATGTTACCAAAGTCTTTTTTCTTAAATGGTGGCACCATATCCATCGCCGCAATAGCTTCTTTGACATTAGTACCTGGCTCTAAGAAATATTTATCCGGTGTTTGAACGGTTAAGTTTTCGTTTGTTGGTTCGTTTAAGTAAGGGAACTCTAATGGCATAATTTCATTGAATAATAATTTACCAATCGTTGTCACCATTAAACGAGATTTTTGCCATTCAGTAAATGGTTTGCCTGGTAAAGCTTTAGCTGGAATAGCTACACGTGTATGCAAGTGAGCATATCCGCTTTGGTAGGCAATTTCTGCTTCTCCAACTGTACTTAATACTAATCCTTCACCCACGCGTCCTGGTTCTTCTAATGTTAAGTAGTAGTTACCTAAGACCATATCTTGTGATGGTGTAACAACTGGTTTACCATCTTTAGGGTTCAAGATATTTTGCGCTGCTAACATTAGTAAACGTGCTTCTGCTTGTGCTTCTTCAGATAATGGTACGTGAACCGCCATTTGGTCCCCATCGAAGTCGGCATTGAACGCCTCACATACTAATGGGTGTAAACGAATCGCACGTCCCTCAACTAAGGTTGGTTCAAACGCTTGAATACCTAAACGGTGCAAGGTAGGTGCTCGGTTAAGTAATACTGGGTGCTCACGAATCACTTCTTCGATAACTGGCCAAATCGCATCATCTTGTGTCTCAATCATACGCTTAGCATTTTTAATATTTGTTGCGATTTCACGCTCAACCAATTCTTTCATCACAAATGGTTTAAATAATTCAATCGCCATTTCTTTCGGCAAACCGCATTGGTACATCTTTAAGTTAGGACCCACAACGATTACTGAACGTCCAGAATAGTCCACACGTTTTCCTAATAAGTTTTGACGGAAACGTCCTTGCTTACCTTTCAACATATGTGATAAAGATTTCAATGGACGATTTCCCGGTCCCGTCACTGCACGACCACGACGACCATTGTCGATTAACGCATCCACCGCTTCTTGCAACATACGTTTTTCATTTTGAACAATAATGCTTGGTGCGCCTAAGTCTAACAAACGTTTTAAACGATTATTACGGTTAATAACACGACGATATAAGTCATTTAAGTCACTTGTCGCAAAACGTCCACCTTCTAATTGCACCATTGGACGAATATCCGGCGGAATCACTGGTAAAACGTCCATGACCATCCATGATGGTTGGTTACCGGATTCTCTAAAGGCATCCAGAATATCTAAACGACGAATCGCGCGTGTTCTCTTTTGACCAGTAGCTGTTTTTAAGATTTCTTTTAACTCAGCCACTTCTGCTTCTAAGTCAACTGCTTCTAACAATTCTTTAATCGCTTCTGCACCCATTTTTGCGTAGAAACGGTCACCGTACTCACGTTTTCTCTCGCGATATTCAGATTCTGTTAACAATGATTTTGCTTCTAATGGTGTATCGCCTGGATCAATTACAATATAAGAGGCAAAATAGATTACTTCTTCTAAATAACGTGGACTCACATCTAACACTAATCCCATACGGCTTGGAATTCCTTTAAAATACCAAACATGGGTCACAGGTGCAGCTAATTCAATATGTCCCATACGCTCACGACGCACTTTTGCTTTCGTTACTTCCACACCACAACGATCACACACACGACCTTTATAGCGTACACGTTTTAATTTACCACAGCTACATTCCCAATCTTTTGTTGGTCCAAAAATTCTTTCACAGAACAAACCATCACGTTCCGGTTTTAATGTACGATAGTTAATGGTTTCAGGTTTTTTGACTTCACCATATGACCAACTACGAATTTTTTCCGAAGACGCTAATCCGATTTGCATCGCTTCAAAATTATTAACATCGATCAAGGGGCCTACCTCCTTTTGTTTTTCAGAGTGCCTATAACTCTTTTGGCTCCAAGGCTTTTATTTTGGTTCGCTCGGATTGGCTTGACATCCACTTCGAAAAACCACACTGTGCGCTTTGCGCTCATCGTTGTTTTGCTCCAGTGGTTCAAGCCAGTTCATCCTCGCTCTCACCATGTCTTATTTTGGTTCGCTCGGATTGGCTTGACGTCCACTTCGAAAAACCACGCTGTGCGCTTTGCGCTCATCGTTGTTTTGCTCCAGTGGTTCAAGCCAGTCCATCCTCGCTCTCACCATGTCTTATTCTTCAATTAATTCTTCTAAGATTTCTTCTTCCGCTTCATCTTCTTCGTCATCTGAAATTAAATCATCAAAATCACTGTCGTCAATCAAATCATCAGATTCATCTTCTTCAGCTTTAGATTCTGCTTGTTTTTGTTCTTGACGGTAACGATCTAATGCATTGTAGTTAACTACATCATCATCGTCTTCATCATCACGCAATTCAATTTCTTCATCATTAGCATCTAATACTTTTAAGTCTAATCCTAATGCTTGTAATTCTTTTACAAGGACGCGGAATGATTCCGGCACACCTGGACGTGGAATTGGTTGTCCTTTAACAATCGCTTCATATGTTTTCACACGACCAACCACATCATCTGATTTGTATGTCAAGATTTCTTGTAAGGTATATGCTGCACCATAAGCTTCTAAGGCCCAAACTTCCATCTCTCCAAAACGTTGTCCACCAAATTGTGCTTTACCACCTAATGGTTGTTGTGTCACCAATGAGTAAGGTCCAGTTGAACGCGCATGTAATTTATCATCAACCATGTGGGCCAATTTAATCATATACATCACACCAACCGATACTTTGCGGTCAAATGGTTCACCCGTACGACCATCATAAAGAGTCGTTTTTGCATCTAATTCCATGCCGGCTTCTTTAACCGTTGACCAAACATCTTCTTCTGTTGCTCCATCAAATACTGGTGTAGCAATTTTAATTCCTAATTGACGTGCTGCCATACCTAGGTGCAATTCTAATACTTGTCCAATATTCATACGCGAAGGTACCCCTAATGGGTTTAACATAATATCAATCGGTGTCCCATCTGGCATAAATGGCATATCTTCTTCCGGCATAATTAAAGAGACAACCCCTTTATTACCGTGACGTCCGGCCATTTTATCTCCTTCATTAATTTTACGTTTTTGAACAATGTACACACGGACTAACTTATTCACACCTGGTGATAATTCATCACCATTTTCACGTGTAAAGATTTTAACATCGTGAACAATACCGCCACCACCGTGAGGTACACGTAGCGATGTATCACGCACTTCACGGGCTTTTTCACCAAAGATTGCATGTAATAAACGCTCTTCAGCAGATAATTCCGTAACCCCTTTTGGAGTAACTTTACCCACTAAGATATCGCCATCTTTTACTTCCGCACCGATTGAGATGATACCATCTTTATCTAAGTATTTTAAGGCATCTTCACCAACGTTTGGAATCTCACGTGTAATTTCTTCAGGCCCTAATTTTGTATCACGAGCTTCTGATTCGTACTCTTCAATGTGAATAGAAGTATACACATCATCTTTGACAAGACGCTCTGACATAATAATCGCATCTTCGTAGTTATAACCGTCCCAAGTCATGAAAGCGACTAATGGGTTTTGACCTAATGCCATTTCACCATTTTCCATTGATGGACCATCCGCTAAGATTTCGCCTACTTCAACACGGTCACCTAGTTGAACGATTGGGCGTTGGTTGTAACAAGTACCCGCATTAGACCGAGCAAATTTAGTTAAACGATACTCATCGGTTGAACCATCGGCAACTTTTACTTTCACACGGTTGGCATCAACATAAACAACTTCACCGTCACGTTTACATAGTAACGCAGCTCCGGAGTCATGCGCCGCTTTGTATTCCATACCAGTACCAATTAATGGCGATACTGGATTAATCAACGGCACTGCTTGACGTTGCATGTTCGCACCCATGAGGGCACGGTTGGAGTCATCGTTTTCTAAGAACGGAATCGATGCTGTCGCAACGGCAACTACTTGTTTTGGCGACACGTCCATAAAGTCCACTTGGCTGACTGGTACTTCAATGTTTTCAGATGTGGCACGCGCCATTACCATATCATTGACGAAGGTACCATCTTCATTTAATAACGAGTTCGCTTGTGCAACTACATATAAGTCTTCTTCGTCAGCTGTTAAATAAACTGTCTCATCAGTAACGCTACGTGTTTCTTTATCCACTTTACGGTACGGTGTTTCGATAAATCCATATTGATTAATTTTCGCATAAGAAGATAAACTGTTAATCAAACCAATGTTTGGACCTTCTGGCGTTTCGATTGGACACATCCGTCCATAGTGAGAATAGTGAACGTCACGCACTTCAAATCCGGCACGGTCACGCGTCAAACCACCAGGTCCTAAGGCTGATAGACGACGTTTGTGGGTTAACTCAGATAATGGATTCGATTGGTCCATGAATTGAGATAATTGTGATGAACCAAAGAATTCTTTAATTGCCGCTACTACGGGACGAATATTAATTAATTGTTGCGGTGTAATCGTAGCAGTGTCTTGTAATGACATACGCTCACGTACCACACGCTCCATACGGCTTAAACCAATCCGGAATTGATTTTGTAATAATTCTCCAACTGAACGAATACGACGATTACCTAAATGGTCAATATCATCCGTCGTTCCGATACCGAATGGTAAATTCAAGTAATAATTAATAGACGCGATAATATCCGCCGGTGTCAATGCTTTAAATCCATCAATATTGCCATTTCCAATCAAGTTGATGATTTGCTCTGGATTTTCTGGATGATAAACACGGATAATTTGTAAATTAATTGGTTCAGCAACCACACTTTCAGGCGCTGGTGTCAATGTTACCGAATTAATATTAGCGTCTAGATACGGTGTTAATAAATCAATTTTATCTTGATCCATTACGGTACCCTCTTCGAAAATCACTTCACCTGTTTCAGGATCTGCTAATGTTTCGGCTAGGGTTAATCCTAATAAACGATGTTTTAAGTGTAATTTTTTATTGATTTTATAGCGTCCAACTGGAGCCAAGTCATAACGACGCGGATCAAAGAAACGCGCTGTCAATAAATTACGTGAGCTTTCTGCTGTTTTCGGTTCACCTGGACGAAGACGCTCATAAATATCTTTTAGGGCTTCTTCTACACGAGAATCTGTAATATTTTTATGAACATCTTTTTCAATGGTTGCCTCTAATAATTCTGACTCATTGAAAATATCAATAATTTCTTCATCTGACCCAAATCCTAGCGCACGTACAATCGCTGTAATTGGTAATTTACGGGTACGGTCGATACGAACATAGGCGATGCCTTTAGCATCCGTTTCAAATTCTAACCACGCACCACGGTTTGGAATAACAGTTGAGGTATAGCTGTGACGTGCTTTTTTATCCGTACGGTCATGGAAATATACACCTGGCGAACGCACTAATTGAGAAACAATAACACGTTCAGCACCATTAATAATAAAGGTACCCATTTCAGTCATAATTGGGAAGTCACCGAAGAACACTTCTTGCTCACGCACTTCGCCTGTTTCCTTATTAATCAATCGTAAGGTTACGTAAATGGGTTTAGAATAATTGGCATCATGACTACGTGCCTCTTCTAAATTGTATTTTGCTTCTTTAAACTCATAGTCAATGAAATGCAATTCAAGATTTTCTGTATGATCCACTATTGGCGAAATATCTTCAAACATTACCTTAAGTCCCTCTTCTAAGAACCATTGGTAAGAATCAGTTTGAATCTCAATTAAGTTTGGTAAATCTAAAACCTCATCGATACGCGCATAACTACGACGTTGAGCTTTTTTACCGTATTTTACAATATGATGCTGACTCAAGCTATTCACCCCTCCAAATTATTTAAAACGCAATATGGCTAGTTCGTTACAAACGTTACGTTTTTACAACATTTTATAACAGCTGCTATTTTTAGGCAAAAAAAAGACAAAAGCGAGCTTTTCATTCATTCTTTTAGGCTCAATTCTTTTGTTTTCTCTGCAAAAATCAACATTGGACAAGATTTCAATGCGATTTCTATACTTTTAACTGCGTCTTTGCATCTAAATATTATATGTTATTTCAAACATTCTGTCAACAAAATATTTGATAATAATTTATGACATAGGCGACCATTCCTAAAAATCATACACGGTGAACAATCGATGGACCCATGTCCTGACACGATACTTTATAGCGAGTTAACGTCACCGTTCCAATGTATTAGTTCATCAAATGTTGCCCTTATGAAAAATATGTGAGCGGATAACCAAACTAAGATTAATTTTCAATTAGAAAACGATTGAGTATTTTAGACGTATCTGCTATAATGAACGTGAATGTACAGCAGGGGGCTAACTTGAATTACTTCATCCGTTACCAGCCGAACAAAATGTGCACAGAGACAGAGGCCATACGAAGTTATTATTAAGCCAACCCGAGCGAACGAGGAGGAACATCTTGTGATTGAAGCTTTAACCATACCAAAGCAAAAACTCACCTGTATTAACGAACAATTAAATTGTCAAGAAGCCATTCAATTACTAGAGTCTAAAGGGTTACGTTGTGCTCCAGTCATTGACGCAACTAATTCGATATACCGCGGCACAATTTACCGCTATCATATTTACCAGCATCTCTTTCGTTACCCAGATGCGGACTTATCGAGTATCCCAGTGACGCGTTTTTTAAAAAACACTACAAAAGTAGTGCGCGTGAGCGACAATGCAATCCGTTTATTATTTGTCATTGGTGATTTACCACAGATTGCTGTTTTAAGCGAACAAAACACTTTTGTCGGCATTATCGAACACAGCTCAGTATTACATTTTTTCGCAGAAGCATGGCTTTCCCACACCGGCAAATTCGTACTCGAAATTACATCTTCTGGACGCATGGGCGAATTAAACCGTCTCACAAAATTAATTAATCGCTATACCGACATTGTTAGCGCCATGACCTTAGACGAGACGAGTTTTGGCACACCAAGCAAAGCGTTATTTGTTCTTCCTGAGCAATTTGATATTGTACAATTAAATGATTTAGAACGATTATTACAGCGCAAAAAATATTGCACCAAACACCATAAAATCAAATAAGTCATCCGATTTTTCATCTCGGATGACTTTTATTCACTGATTGTCTCTTTTCGCTAGAACCTGAATTCCCGAACACATAAACAGGATAATCACAATTAATGTTGATTTATCAATGTTTTTAGCTGGTTAAATACAATTTTTATATAGTTATGTGTTGTTTCGAACGTAACGATGAAATCATTTTTCACTTTCTTTTAAACGTTGAAATATCAGCGATTTTTTGAAAATAAACTAATTTTTTCTGTGAAATTGTTATGAATCCGGGAATTCAGGCTAGAAAGTCTATTGTCACAAGCTGTTACTTACACTAAAAAAGGATTAGTCAAGCGTTCATTACCAATAGTGGTCGCCGCGCCATGTCCCGGATACACGATACATTCATCTGCTAAAGGCAACAAGTATGTTTGGATGCCATTTAACAATTTCGATAAACTTCCTAAATAAAAATCCGTTCTACCAATACTGCCATTAAAAAGCGTATCGCCAGCCATTACAAATCCTTCAGGTTCAAAAATATAGACCACGTGCCCTGGACTGTGACCCGGTATCAATTCAATACGAAATTCAAAATCCCCTACTCGCTTCATCCCAGTTTCCCGCCACAAATGCTCAGCAGGTTGTCTGCACACAGCTTCATTCATTAACCCTGATGATAAATTTAACATTGGGTCGCTCAAAAACGCTGCTTCAATATGATGAATGTAGGCTTCAATACCAAAATGCTGACGCACTGCATCCAATGCGCCAATATGGTCAAAATGTCCATGTGTTAACAGCACCGCCTGAGGCTGCCAATCATTACTCTCAATCCATTGAATCAATAATGATGCCTCATCACCAGGGTCAACAATCAAAGCCTGTTGCTGCTCATTAACAATTACATAAGTATTTTCACTCGCAATACCTACCGTTTTTTGAAACACCTGATACATATTATTCTCCTAATCTTTCAGATACACACGTGGTACGCGACGACTAATATTGCAAAAAATTTCGTAACTAATCGTATTTAAACTCCGCGCAATATCACTTGCATGATTTTCAGACTTACCATCTTTACCAATTAATGTCACCGTCGTACCTACCGGTAAATCACGCGGTATTTTAACCATCATTTGATCCATATTGATGACGCCTACCACTGGACAGTATTCCCCTGCAATAAGCACATCCACTGTTTGATAATGGCGCAACCAGCCATCAGCGTAACCAATCGGTACCGTCGCAATCCATTCACGCTCACTCGTAGTATATTGCGCCCCATAACTAATCGACTCACCAGGCGCTACTTGCTTCGTATGCATTATTTCCGAAATAAGTTGTAACGCTGGTTGTAAATGCGTCGCCGTCTCTTTATTATGGCGCTCATCTTTGGGATCCATCCCATACATTGAAATGCCCAATCTAACAATATCTGACTGCGGCATTAAATCCGTATGCCACAATGCCATTGCTGTATTGGCATAGTGACGATAAGTTACCGATTCAGGCACAGCTGCAATCAACGCTCTCCAACGTTCAAATTGTGTTTCAACATAAGCTTCTGGCCCACCACCAGCTGTTGCAAAATGTGTAAAGACCCCTTGCCAGTTCACCCACGGAAAATCATTAATAATTGACGCAAAAGCTTCAACCTCTTCGACACTTCTCAAACCAATGCGCCCCATCCCTGTATCCAAAGCTAAATGAACCGTTAAACGATAAACATCCAATAAATTTACTTGATTCGTAGAGGTTAATTGTTTATATGCTTTCTCAAAAAAATCAATCCCTGTAACAGTAATCGTAATATTATAATGTAAAATTTCGGCAATGCCTCTTGGGTCCGTTAATCCTAAAACAAGAATCGGTATCTGACTGAGACCATTCTTACGTAGCTCAATCGCTTCATCCACTGTTGCTACCAACAAACCTTTAGCGCCGGCTTCAATCGCAGCTTTTGCTACCGGAATCGCACCGTGACCATAGGCATCGGCTTTTACCGTTGCATACAACATTTGATTATCATTCATTTTCGTCATCACATATTTTATATTATGTTGAATTGCATTCAAATCAACAATCGCCTCTGTCGGACGGTGTTCACTTGGTTCGTACATTCAAATCGCCACCTTTAGTTATTGTCATATTAATTTTAGCATATCTGCCGAATATTATCATCAAAATGTCGGCACACAAAAAACTGCTTACTCAACCCTATCATTGAGTAAGCAGATATTCTCCATTAACTAAACTTGTTGTCCACGTATTATTTCAAGCAACGAATCGCATGGTCAACAATTGCATCCTTTGAGTTAATAATAACTGTTGCTGTCGCAAACGTTCGACAGTGACTAATTGACACAAGAACTTCTTCAATAACTGGACCATTTTGTAAAACTGGACGACCCAATGCATCCGGAAGAATCGAGATATCTTTAAATTTTAGTCGTCCTAAACCAGTCCCTATTGCTTTCGCATAAGCTTCTTTGGCACTAAAACGTCCTGCCAAAAATTCTACTTGCCGTGTCGCAGGCATCTCGTCAAATAATGCTTTTTCCGCATCTGATAATATTTTATCAGGAAAATCAGCATTACGTTCACAAGCTGCTGCAATCCGTTGAATTTCAATAATATCTGTTCCTAAACGCATTCAGGCACCTCGCGAATTAATCATTATATTTCATTTTGAATTTTTTATTAATCGATGCCTTTTTAGAATGCTTGACCCCATTAGACTTGTTACGGTCTTTCTTAGTGAAACGGTCGCGTTTATTGTAACCATCACGGTCGCGACCACCATCACGTTTACCATCGCGTCTCGAATTACGATTAAATTTAGAACCGTTATTACCGCGTGAACGATTTTTCTTATTCGAGTTCGGCAATGGTTTTTGCGGCGAAATAGATACCTCGACGGTAGTATTGTCATTAATAACTGACCCCAGCAATGCGGTTACTAAGTCGTTAGCATCATAATGCTGTAATAATAATTTTGCTGTATTACGATGATGTTCAGCTGAACCATCTTTGAGACGTTCATTCATTTGGTCAATTAATTGTTGAACTTGTCCTTGTTGCGCTTCTTTTAAGGTCGGTGGTTTCATCGGTGTCATTTGTTTACGTGTCAATGTTTCAATAGTTCTCAGGTATGGCATTTCATTATTCGTCACAAAAGTCATCGATGAGCCTTCATTACCAGCCCGTCCTGTACGTCCAATCCGATGCACATAACTTTCCGGATCTTGTGAAATATCATAATTATATACATGAGTCACACCAGAAATATCTAAACCACGTGCTGCCACATCCGTCGCAACAAGTAATTCAATCTCACCATTTCTAAATTGGTTGATGACACTCGTACGTTTTTGTTGCGTAATATCACCGTGAATTAACTCAGCGTTAAACCCTCTCAGTGACAAACCACGGCCTACTTCATCCACACGTTTTTTTGTGCGGCAAAAGACAATGGCTTGTTTTGGCATTTGAACATCGAGTAAACGTGTTAATATATCGAATTTTTCATCGTCCCGACACTTAATGAAAAATTGTTCGATTAAATCCGCCGTCATCTGCTTCGCTTCAATTTTTACATGGGTTGGGTTGTTTAAAAATTGTTCGCCCAATAAACGAATTTCTTTAGGCATTGTCGCTGAAAACAACATTGTTTGACGACTCGGTGGCGTTGCTTCAATAATACTACGAATGTCTTCAATGAATCCCATATTTAACATTTCATCTGCTTCGTCTAGTACTAATGTTTGTAAATATGTTAAATCCAATGCACGACGACGCATCAAATCTAAAATACGACCCGGTGTTCCAACAATAATTTGTGGTGCGTTATTTTTTAAACGGTCAATCTGTTTACCAATTGGTGACCCACCATAAACAACATAGACACGAGCACGTTGACCTTTTCCTAGACGGAATAATTCTTCTTGAACCTGAATTGCTAATTCCCGTGTAGGAGCAATAACTAATCCTTGTACCCCTCTAATTTTATTATCCAATTTATTTAGCATTGGCAATCCAAATGCTGCAGTCTTTCCGGTACCTGTTTGTGCTTGACCAATTAAGTCATTACCTTCTAAAGTAACAGGAACTGACTTTTGTTGAATCGGAGTTGGTTCTTCAAAACCTAATTCATCCAGTGATAACAACAATTCTTTTCTTAATTTTAAATCTGTAAATTTCAATCTATTCTTCCTTTTCTTTAACTCAGTATTTTTAAATAATTAAACGTCCATAAAAAAAACGCGTGGCTTTTTAGCACAATCCGTGCAAATGCCATGCGAGTGATACCCATAATGAATATTTACTCAAATGATACATTTCTAAACTATCTATCCATAAGAGTAACACACTATAATATGATATACAAGAGAAACACGTAAAATTGCATTAAAAAAAGACTCACAGAAGTGAGTCCAACAAGCGGGTGACGAGAATCGAACTCGCGACAACAGCTTGGAAGGCTGTAGTTTTACCACTAAACTACACCCGCAAGTTTCTACGGTCCCGACGGGATTTGAACCCGCGATCTCCTGCGTGACAGGCAGGCATGTTAACCCCTACACCACGGAACCTCGAAAGGAGGATGTGGGATTCGAACCCACGCACGCTCTTACACGCCTGACGGTTTTCAAGACCGTTCCCTTCAGCCGGACTTGGGTAATCCTCCATCTTTTTTATCTATGATCCGTACGGGATTCGAACCCGTGTTACCGCCGTGAAAGGGCGGTGTCTTAACCACTTGACCAACGGACCGTCTTCGTTTCCTACGGAGAAGGAGGGATTTGAACCCTCGCGCCGGTTTCCCGACCTACACCCTTAGCAGGGGCGCCTCTTCAGCCTCTTGAGTACTTCCCCATCAACCAAGTCTTTTCACTTGTATGGGCCTAAATGGACTCGAACCATCGACCTCACCCTTATCAGGGGTGCGCTCTAACCAGCTGAGCTATAGGCCCTTTTTCTTAAAGCGGGTGACGAGAATCGAACTCGCGACAACAGCTTGGAAGGCTGTAGTTTTACCACTAAACTACACCCGCACCTTCTTCTTTACTATTGCGGGGGCAGGACTCGAACCTGCGACCTTCGGGTTATGAGCCCGACGAGATGCCAACTTCTCCACCCCGCGATGTTATTATAAAGGAGGATGTGGGATTCGAACCCACGCACGCTCTTACACGCCTGACGGTTTTCAAGACCGTTCCCTTCAGCCGGACTTGGGTAATCCTCCGTTTTCTTATGGACCTTGTAGGACTCGAACCTACGACCGGACGGTTATGAGCCGTCTGCTCTAACCACCTGAGCTAAAGGTCCATCCCTCTTATAGCGGCGAAGGGGATCGAACCCATGACCTCCCGGGTATGAACCGGACGCTCTAGCCAGCTGAGCTACACCGCCATCTTTTTCTATCTTTGTAATGGAGAATAGCGGGATCGAACCGCTGACCTCCTGCGTGCAAAGCAGGCGCTCTCCCAGCTGAGCTAATCCCCCATTTTATCATTAAAAAAAATCGGGAAGACAGGATTCGAACCTGCGACCCCTTGGTCCCAAACCAAGTGCTCTACCAAGCTGAGCTACTTCCCGTTTCTGTATACACCCAGCAGGAGTCGAACCTGCAACCGCTTGATTCGTAGTCAAGTACTCTATCCAATTGAGCTATGGGTGCTCCTTATATGCCGAGGACCGGAATCGAACCGGTACGGGTATCACTACCCGCAGGATTTTAAGTCCTGTGCGTCTGCCAGTTCCGCCACCCCGGCATCTCTGCCGTAATTTCTTACTCTGGCAAAAGCGGAAAACGGGATTCGAACCCGCGACCCCCACCTTGGCAAGGTGGTGTTCTACCACTGAACTATTTCCGCATACTTTTTATGCCGGCTAAAGGACTTGAACCCTCGACCCTCTGATTACAAATCAGATGCTCTACCAACTGAGCTAAGCCGGCTTGTTCCCATGCGGGTGAAGGGACTTGAACCCCCACGCCCGAAGGCGCCAGATCCTAAATCTGGTGCGTCTGCCAATTCCGCCACACCCGCATTTTTTCATCTTCATGAATGACCCGTACAGGATTCGAACCTGTGACCCACTGATTAAAAGTCAGTTGCTCTACCAACTGAGCTAACGAGTCATGGTGGAGGTTAACGGGTTCGAACCGCTGACCCCCTGCTTGTAAGGCAGGTGCTCTCCCAGCTGAGCTAAACCTCCAGTTGACTTCAACGACTTCTCCTGCATGGCAACGTCCTACTCTCACAGGACCAAAGGTCCAACTACCATCGGCGCTAAGAAGCTTAACTGCTGTGTTCGGCATGGGTACAGGTGTGTCCTTCTTGCCATCGTCACCACACAGAGAATCGTCTCGTCTTGTTGAATAAACTTTCTCAAGCTCACTCAAAACTGAATAACCCTAACTTTCCCTCAAAATCTCTTGGTTAAGTCCTCGACCGATTAGTACTAGTCCGCTCCATGTATCGCTACACTTCCACTTCTAGCCTATCTACCTGTTCGTCTTTCAGGGGTCTTACTTCCAAAGAATGGGAAATCTCATCTTGAAGCTGGCTTCGCGCTTAGATGCTTTCAGCGCTTATCCGTCCCGCACATAGCTACCCAGCGATGCTCCTGGCGGAACAACTGGTACACCAGCGGTGCGTCCATCCCGGTCCTCTCGTACTAAGGATAGCTCTTCTCAAATTTCCTACGCCCGCGACGGATAGGGACCGAACTGTCTCACGACGTTCTGAACCCAGCTCGCGTACCGCTTTAATGGGCGAACAGCCCAACCCTTGGGA